>JAYTMI010000445.1:0-5744 GCA_043728625.1 Saprospiraceae bacterium
TGATGAAGTGTTGAAAGTTGAAAGCGATTTTGCACAAACGAAAATCGTTAAACTGCCAACGAAACGGCACAAATTAGCAGCGACGATACAGGACGATACTAAGGACGATACAGCGAAAAAGAGCCGTCAAATTGGATTTCAGAAACAGGACGATACTTTGAAAAAGACGGATGAAACAGGGGTACATAACGATTTTCGTTCTACGGTGAATTTAAAGGACGATACTAAGACGATTATCGTTACAGGTGGCGACTTTGGTAAGTGTGAAAATTGCGGAAATGACTTCTTTCGCAACCATAAAAAACAGCGTTTTTGCTGCGAGGATTGCAGAAAAACGGCATGGTCAAATAAGACAGGTAAGACCTTAGACTTATCTATAAAAAGTAAAGAAAGACGGAAAAAATAAGAATTTAAATTATTTTTTAAATTTATTTTCAAGGTTTCGCACATTTTTTTCACAGTACAAAATCATACTGTTATATAATAAAGTTGCATAGCATAGCATACCATAGCATAGCATAGGGATTTTTAACAAGCGAGATGTGAAAATAGCAATTGCCAATAGCAAAACGTCTTAGTCTCCGTACCTCCCATATTAGGATAATTGGGAGGTACTTTCTAATATTGTCTTATAAACGACTGTAAATGCTCGTTTATAGCCGTTTATAAGGCAATATTAGATGTTTACAATAGTTTACATGAATTTTAATATAACAATAAAAAATAATTAAAAAATGAACGCACAAACGAAAGTTATTTCAGTCCGAGTACCTATGGAAAGTTACGTCAATGTGGTTAATAAGGCATTTAAACATCAATTATCAATAACTGATTTGGTGTTAGTAAAAGTGTTTAGCGAGGACGATTTAGAAAGTAAGATTGTAGATTTAAACACCAAATTAGAGGAATCTAACAGACAAATGGCGACCTTAGAAAATGAGGTTTCAAATTTAAACCTGACGTTAGAAAAGTCCACCGAACAAGTGAATGAATTACAAGCTAACCATGTCGAAGAAAAGGCAGTTTTAGAAAACTCTATTGCAGAACTGAAAGACATATATGCAGGTAAATTAAATACCATTGATGAAAATCACGTAGAAGAAAAGACAGCCTTAGAAAATGTGATTGCTCAATTGGACACAACAATAGAGGAAAAAGAGACTGTAATTAAGCTGATGGATAGCTTTATTAAAGACCAAACAGCGAGTTGGGAAACAGAGAATAAAGACCTTAAAACAGCTATTTTGAGGTTAGAAAGTAACTATAACATACTTACCAAAAAGTATGAGAAACTTAATTCTTCTCGTGTTGAGGTACACAATGAAAAAAGAGGTTTGGAAGGTAATATTACAAAACTACAAAACACTCTAACCAAATCCTCCCAAAAGGTTATATATCTTGAAACATCTTTGGCAGACCATTTAAAAGAAATTAAGACGTTGAAAACTAAGGTAACGAGAGCAAATCAAGTAATTGATGCTTTGAACGTTGAACGTGAAAAGGATATATATGGCTTTAATGAGGAGAAAAGGGAAGCTAAGATTCGCAACAATGAAAAGATAGACGAATTGCATGGCTATATTAAACGTTGGACTTCATACACATCAAATGATGCTCAATTATTTGAAAATGCAAAATCTTGGATTGAATTAAGCTAATTGTTAACCAAAGTACCGAAAAAAGTTAATTTTGCCTTAGAAACGAAAAAAGCCATCTCCAAAAGTGGAAACGGCTTGCTTTTCTTATTAGTGAAACTCCCGCACCGATTACAATTTTCCCCAAGGTTTGGCGACACGAAGGAAAATTGAAAAGTAGGAATCTGGCACAAAGCTATAAGTAATTTCAAACATTGTAAAGTATTTATTCCAGTTTAATTGAAATTAAACCGTATTAACCTTTACTATTGATAATCAATAACTAAATTTGAATTACTTTCTTAGTGCAAAGATACAGTTAGTTTATGACTAAAACTAACTATTTCCTACCTTTTTTCGGTGCTACAAATTTTAAATAAAAAAATGAGTAGCAACTCACAAATAATCAATCAGTTAGATACTGACAAACTGACATTCAGTTATTCACATTCAAATATTCTTAGTTCGACTGACAACCAAACAGGCGACCTAACAGCCCTATGCGCTTTGATTTCAAACCCGAAATCAAAAGCCAAGTTCGTGCAAGTGCAAAATATGACCCGAAGTTTATACGAGGGGCATTTAACCAAAAAAGAAGCTGAAAAGCTAAAAACAGACCTTGATAGAGCAAAACAAGGTTTAGGGTTTTATTTTCCAAGTGGCACAAATCCAAGCGGACACAAGGCAGACGGTTTGAGTTTTAACGGTTGTATTGGTTTTGATTATGACTTTCATTTTAGAGGAGGGGATATTATAGCCAAAGGATTAAAAGAAGCCCTAAAACAGTTTGATTTTGTCTCACTTCTGCATTATTCAAGTGGTGGATATGGTGTAAAGGGTATCTTTCAAACTGACTTAAAAGAATGTGATACAGACCTTTATAAATTTGCTGAAAATCAAATATTTACACATCTTGCAAGCTGCGGTATAACATTGAATCACGACCCGCACGGCTACGGTAAAACGTGTTATTTGGCTTATGACAAAGAAGCCTATCTAAATACTCATGCAACATCATTCAGTATTGATTTAGAAGCCTATGAGAAAGAAAAATCCGTAAAACAAGCGCAAAGCAGCCGTAAAGCAGCCGTAAAACATGATGACAACGAAGTAAAACAAGCCGTTGAGTTTTTGATTGAAAATAAAATCAATGTTGCAAGTTGTTATAATGAGTATTTAAGTTTTACAGCGTCTTGTCTCAATACTTTTGGTACTGAGGGGGGGGATATTGCTTTTCAAGTTCTGGACAATTCCGAACAATTTAATGTCTCTACATTTAGAAAAAACTTTGATGCTCACGTCATAAGCCTATCAAAGCCTACCAATGGCAGCCAAGCCACCGAGCGAAGTATTTTATTTCATGCCGTTGAAAATGGATTCAAGTATGAAAAAAAGCCACAAAGCAAGCGTTTAGATGAATGTCAATTCAATAACTTAGATTTATTCATAGTTGACCGTAAAAACGCCTTAGAGCGTATCAAAACGGACAAGAGCCGTAAAATTATCATTTGTGAAGATTCATTTATTGAAACGATAGAAAGCGAATTGAAAGCAAAACGTTTAGACCTAAAAAGCACGAACTTTGATACAATCGTATGCACATACATCGAGCAGTCTAAACTATCCATTGACTTATTGACAGGCGCAAATGTTTACTTTTTCGGTGCAAATAATCTGAATAGGAAACGATACACCTATACTGCAAACGAGATTGAAAGATTGTCAAAAATTACGAATGTCGTGCTATTTGCGGACACGCCTACATATTTACATATTGCCCAACATATCACCACCATAGACCAATACACCAACAATTCAAAGGTTATTGAATCCGATAACCCAAAGGCGACCTTTGTAGAATTGATAAAAAAGCATGGTGAAAATGAAGTGCAATATATTGAAACGTCCGAGAGCATCAACAGGCAGTTACAAGGATATGAAGTTCTAAAACGTTCAGAATTATACAAAGCAGACCACAAAAAACCGCTTTTTGTGCTTTATGATTCAAATGTCCAATTAATGCCCGAAGCCTTTACCCAATTTGAAAACGTGGTGTTTGTTGTCCGTTCTGAAAAAAAATCATGCGTCAATATGTCCACCTTTTGCGCTGCAAACAGCAAGCGGACAAATGACGCATTACAATTTATTGATAATGATGTATTTAGATGTGATATTGAAAAAATGCTATTTGAGACGGTTAGAAATCAAACAATTGCTATTCGTAGAAATGGCAATAAGTTAGAACGTTGCCCAAACATTCAAACGGTTTTAGAATCAGAGCATCAAATTAAACTTTTATATTCCGATGCTGGCAAGCTGCAAAAGCACATCGAGAGTTTCACCACTGTTTTAACTGAAATATCAGAATTAAGCGAAGAAACGGAAATGATTATAGAAGAAATTAAACAGGCACAAAAAGACCTTGCAAAAGAAAAGAAGGACGAATACTTTGAGTTTTTACAAGAAGTAGAGAACTTGAATATCCGTTCATCAATTGAATTGAGCGACTTTGTAGCAAGTAAAACGGAAATGAGTAGAGGGGAAAAAATAGCCTATCACCGTTTAAAAATGCTTTGTAAAGTCAATGATTCATTCTCAATTTGTTTTGATGCCGTTAAAGATTCTTATGTCGGTTGGACAAAGACAAAAGGACGGTTTATTGCTGCAAAAGTGGTGAAAACAGATACGAAGATAGGCAAGTCATTACAGACATTCAGAGACACCACCGACGGAAACCAATACACGAAAACGGACTTAATAGAAATAGCAAAGGCAATATTAAACACAATAAGTGGTAACGATACCGAGATATGGAAACAATTAAAAAGGATCTGTTTCTTAGAAAGTAAGCAAATTAGTAAAAAACGATTAAGAGTATATGAGTGTCATTTTCTTGAATAATACAGAAAGGGGTACTTAAAAAATGCTAATTATATTAATTAGCATTTTTTAAGTACCCCTGATACACAAAGAAAATAGTCATGGTGTGTGCCGATTTTCTTTAATTATACTAATTAGCGTTTTTCGGCACAAAACCCCCAAAGGCTATTTCCAAAACTGCCACCACCTTAAAGGCACATCTTTATCATCAATGGGTTTAGATAATTGTTTTTGAGCATTGCCCAATGAGTAGTTCACTTCTTTGAGCCGTTCTAAAAGTTCCTTGTTTGCTTCGCTTAAATTGGAAATTTGACCGTCTTTTACTTCGCCTTGTTTTTGTAGGTATTCTATTTGACCCCTCAGTATTTCGATGATAGAGTTATCATTATCCGTTAAATGTTCCTGACGTTTAGTGTATTCAGGTTCATGCGTCTCTATCACGTCTTTATCGTCTCTATCACTTGAAAATAAGAGAGTTATGAGAGAGTTATGATAAAGATGCTTTATGCCCCCTTTATTACTATCTGTTTGTATTTTCTTGATATACAGGTCTTTTTTTTCTTTTGAGAGGTCTTTTAAGTGTCTGCGGACAGTTGACACCCCTTTATTTACCTTTGTCGCAAGTTGTTCTATTTCAAGCCATTCAGCAGCCATTTGAGAGAGTTATGATAACGTTATGAGAGAGACGATAACGTTATCAGAGAGATGATAGAGTTATCATTAAGCAAAAGTATGTAATAATTTCTTACCTAATTTATCACGTAGTAAATTATCTTTACTCAAAATCTTTAAAAATGGATATTCAGAAAGAAAAAAAGGACGTAGGAAGACCATACAAGCCCGAAGCCGTTGGACGTGTGAAGCTCACCACCTCAGTACAAGGCAGTTTAAAAAAATGGCTTAAAGGATATGCCACCGAGACAGGACAAACATTAGCGGACGTTTTGGAAGATGCTATAATTGAGTATCGAATCAAGCACGACCTCAAAAAGCAAAATTAATTTATCACGTAGTAAATTATTGGAAATGGAAAACAATGAATTGACTCCCTTTGAGGGTAAAGAGATTAGAAAAATATGGCATGATGAACAATGGTACTTTTCAGTTATTGACGTTATCGAGGTTTTGACGGATAGCCCAAGCCCTAAAACGTATTGGGCAAAACTAAAAACCAAAGAAAAAGCGGCAAGCGGTCAAACGTTCCCATTTACGGAACGTTTGAAATTACTT
>JAYTMI010000446.1:0-5277 GCA_043728625.1 Saprospiraceae bacterium
TGTTGACTGATATGGCTGTATGCACCATCGCCGCCAAAAACAGTAAAAAGCGTACCGTCTTGACCTCTCCGCGTACCATTGTCTTGCAAACCACCAATAGCCGTTTTGCCTGTTGCACCATAGTTGCCTGCATAAAATTGAAATGTCGTGTAACCCACCCCCAGCGTTTGAGTCGTCGTACCGAACCAACTGACACGCCAAACACCGCCATCACTGCCAACAAGGAAATTGTCGCCATCACCAATATTCGCAAAAACATGATTGTCGCTATGCCCTGAACTGAACGATGAGAAGGTTTTTCCGCCATCTATACTCCGTTTTGTACTCAATGCGCCAATCATGACGCGGTTTGTATCGGTCGGGTGAACGCCCAAAACCTGAGTATAGGCAGAGTAAGTTGTCCCAATACGGGCATTAATGATAGAGGATAAACTGTCGCTGCGTTTTTCCCAAGTCTGCCCAAAATCGCTGCTTTTAAATAAACCATTATTGCCTTCTTGTTCGTAAGTACCGCCACTGCCATTGAAAGTGAACAAGGCATAAACGACATTCGGAAACGTTTTGCAATTAGCAATCAAAATACGACCAGTACCAGCTGTCGGAAAAGTCGGTTCTACGATTTTTGTAAATGAACCATTGTTCCCATTGGGCGACAAATAAACGCCACCCGCTTGAACAGTTGCTAAAACGCGTCCATCGGCAAAACAAATGATGCCTGTATTTGACCCCGTCAGTATCTTTTCCCAACTGGAACCACCATTGACTGACCGATAGAGTCCACTCGTTGTACCGACAAAAATAGTGGAGTCCTGGCCCAAACTGTGCGTGATATAGTTACAAAAACGCATATCAGGAGCAACAGTCGTCGTGCCAATGGTACTCGGCAGCACCGAAAATGTCAAGCCGCCATCGGTTGATTTATAGATACCCGCGCCGCCGATGTTTTGGCTGGCACCACGTGTTTCGCCAGTACCGTAGTAAAATTCAGTCGGTTTCCTTGGATTTTGGCAAATTGCCGTAACCGAAAGGCTTGATGCCGCATCGTTGAGGGCTTTCCAAGTCGCCCCAGCATCGGTTGAACGCCACAAACCACCGCTAACGGCTCCTGCTAAAATAACGTTTTCATTGCGTTGATCAATGATGAGGGCACGCGTCCGTCCACCTTGAGGTGAAGTAACACCTAATTGTTCAACACTGACAATTGCTGACTCACTTTCAGCTTGTGGCAGCGCAAATTTCGCAAGGTCGTGGTCGTACCATTGCAATAGCAAACCATCAGGAATGATGCCATCTGCATTTTTGTGTTTTTCGAACCATTGCTTGAAATAACCGGGATTACCCGAGTGTTCAGCATTTTCAATCTCGCTTTTTTGATGCGTTAATGACCTTTTATGTGCCATTTGATGGCAGCCGATGAACAAAAGGCTCATTAGGGAAATGAAAAGGAATAGATTTTTTTTCATACTTTGATTTGATGATGATGTTTGATATAAATGCCAAAAATAGTTTTTTAAGGCTATTTTTTGTTAAAACCATAGAATTCTTAGACAAAAAAAGGTTTTGAATGATAACCATTCAAAACCTTTTCTTGTTCAATCCAACACTTTGTGTGAAGAGTCTAATTTATTTGATTGAAAGGGCGTATGATATCAAATATTAAGACCCCTCAGTATCAAAGACTTTAACACTCACTTGATTATCCATTATCAACTATTCATTATCATTTATTTACACCCCATATCGCTTTTCGACAGCGCATCATTATTCGGAAAACACATACCCGACATCACCGATTTAGGCACATAACGATTGGTATTAGGGTCATAAAGTCCATTTTTCAAGAACTCTGTTAAATCTTTAATTTCTTTTTGAGTCAGATTAAGCGGCTGAAAAAAAGGTGAAATTTGCGATGCAGGCACGTCTTTATTTTCAGGTATCGCACGATCAAAATACTCGACAACTTCCTCCAAAGACCTTTTGCTTGCGCCGTGAAAATAGAAGCCGACATTTTTCAAATTATACAACTGTGGCACTTTAAACTTGAACATATCCTCTGTACGTCCAGTAAAACCACCCCGACCCAAGTTACGCTTATCATTAACCCCTGTGCGAAAAACGAGAAAACCCGATTGATACAAATTATTAACACCAACGGCTTGATAAGCCATACGGTTCAAAGAAGGTCCACGATGGCAATTCGTGCAGCCACCTTTCGTGAAAAACACCATCGCACCACGTTTTTGAGACTCCGTCATCGCATTTTGTTCCCCTTTGAGCCAACGCTGAAAAGGGGCTTCATTGGTCAAAATACTTCTAAAATAAGCAGCTATCGCAAATGCTGTTGTTGTCAATGTATAACGTTCCGCAGTTGGAATCTCTGGAAATGCCTTGTCAAACAAAGGTTTATAACCCAAAGACTTAGCAATCGTGCTGTCCATTATCTGGCGATGCACCTGCAAAGCACGTATATTATTCGCCTCCAAACCTTGAAGCCCCTTGAAATTTACTTCCGTCAAGGTGTCATTACGCCAAACACTTTCAGTACCGACGTTTGTTCCAAAAGAACCAAACGAACCCGCCCAAAGTGCATTGGTAACAAAAGCCAAATTGAGCATCGGTAGTGGTCGTGCGCCCTGTGCATCCACATCGTCACCACCGTAGTAAGTGCTTTTGAAACGCCCTTCGCCGTTGTTACCAAAGCCAATACCGCCGTCCGCAATGCCTTGAAGACGACCTGCGGTAAAACCCATATTCGGTACGTGGCAAGAAGAACAAGAGTAAGCTTGTTTTAAAATAGGGTTTTTACCAAGCAAACCAATCCCCGGTTCAAAGAAAAGCATTTTGCCCAAAGCTACTTTGTCCGCCGTAAGCAGGTTTTTAACGTCTTGATTGGGAATTTTACTTAGGTCTTTACCGTCTGGCATGATGTATTCATCTATACGCTCAGAAGTTGCAGTTGAGGCAATGACGTTCCTAAGTGTGTCGTCATTGGTTAAAAGACTTTCATGTTGGCAGGCATAGAGCAAGACAACCATACCAAAGATGATGTATGTAAACTTGTTCATTGGATAAAGGTTTATAAGATTTTGATCTCAAAAATACAAAATTCGTCTTAAATTATGATAAATACCATAAGTATTTATAATTATTTTTAAAAATTATATTCAGAATGGTTTAAAAATTCGCTCGAACTTGCGCTCGCCCGACATGAATGATGCGTGATTCGCCCGTTTTTCTCCCGTCATAACTCAATGATAACAGTATGTTTTTTGATATAGATTGGTCAAAACTTATGTTCCAAATAAAATTTCGTCCATTTTGCAAACCTTCAAGCATCGCAAACTCAACAGGCGTATTTTTTTCACCCACATAATCTATTTTCACAAAACCCACTTTGACGCGAAACTGCCCATTCACAGAGCGATTTAAGGTCGCTTCTGTCGAAATATCATTCGTTTTGATGGTTTCTCCATTCGCTTTCAGCGTATTTGAGCCATTTCTGAACTTATATTGAAATGCTAATCTAAAATCGTTCCCAATTTGCCAAGTCAGTTGCGGCTCTATTTTCCATTGTGAAATAGTGTAATCTCTTGTGCGAAATGCCTCACTTTGGTTGCTTTGATTGCCTTTTGACACATAATTAAGCAATGTAAAATGCCTTGAAATCAGCCACCGATTCCTAAAATACAACTCGCTACGTCCACGTTCTTCAAAACCTGTCACAACCACAAAACGATTGCGACTTGAAATATGCCCAAACTCTAAATCCCAAACAGAGGAATTACGATTGAAATACAGAGAATTACGCATCGTCAAATTCAAGCCAATGAGAACAGGGTCAGGAATATCCAATTGAAACGGATTCCATTGAGTAACCCCCTCAGTATTTTCAGCCTTAGACACATTCTTTACCCTTCTGGAAATTTGAACATTAGAAGCCGTTGAAAAACGCTTCAAAAACGAGGTCAAACCCGAGGTATCTTTTCCCCATAAACGCTTCGGCTCAAAACGCAAACTTTGGGCAAACGAGACATTGTTCGTCCTTATAAATTGATTCGTAAAAAGTGACACACGCACATAATCCGCTTGGTCAGGAAACGGCGCAATTTCAAATTCATCGAGTTGCGGAATCGTATCGCCGTTGCGGTTACGCCACACATATTGCCCTTCTCCTTTGTTCACTCTAACGTATTGATACTCAATTTTTTGCTCTTGCCCAGAACCAATTTCATAGAGTGACGTACCCGCCAAAGCCGTTTTTAAAAAGCTAAAATTATACTCCACTCGCCCCAAATAACTTTCCTGTGGGCGCAAAGTCGTTTGGCTCGTATCGCCTACTTTTAAATCCCTATACGTCATTTGCCACGTCAACGACTGGTTTTCTTTTTGTTTAAAACTACCATTAAAGCCCAATTCATTGACCTTTGATAAATCAGCAAAACGATTACTAAAAGGCTGATAATCATATCGTTGCGAAAAAAAAGAACCAAAAGTCACCCCCTCAGTATTGGACTTGTCAACCGACACACGCCACGCATCATAAGCAAAACTTGAGCGTGTCAAAGTATCCGTCCTTGCGTCGTGCCGTTCATTCCGTTCGCGGTCAGCATTCACGGCAATTTTTAAAGTATTTTTAAAACTTTTAGACAAAGCGATATTCGGACGACTGAATTTTGAGCGTTCAACCGACCCCTCAGTATTCAACACATTCCAATTCGTTGCTGCATACCAACCCTTCCTATTCAAATCAAAATGCACAGCGTGTTTTGAACCGTTGTAAACCGTATCTCTTAAAAAACCACCAAACTCATAACTCGTTGTAAACCAATCCTTTTTAGAAAACTGAACACTACCCAAAACAAATTTTTCAGCCGCAGGCGATTGTTGTGCCACCAAATTCCCAATAGAATTGCCCGCAAAACTCGAAGCGGAATTAGCCACTGGCAAGTTCCAATCCCTTGTAAATTCGGCAGCCCGATAGGGATTAAGCGGTTTAAATTGCTTTTGCGTTGCTTCAAATTTCACATCTGTTTTCACCGAAAAAGCATCTTTTTGACCAAAAAAAAATTGATTTTGAAGATTAGAAAAAACAGCAAAACCCACATTCGTTGAGTCGCCAATACTCGAAAAACGATTGGCATCGTTGCGACTTAAAGCGACTTCTGTTACCCATTTTGTATTTTTAAACAATTGATAATCAAAGCCTAATGTCGCTAATTGCTGTTGATTCGGTGGCACAAGCGTCCGTACAGGCTCAAACGAACCTCTTAGTAATCC
>JAYTMI010000447.1:0-1979 GCA_043728625.1 Saprospiraceae bacterium
GACAAAGGTATATTGGCATACTTACCTGTGCCATCGCGGATATCTTGAATCGCTTGACGGGCTTCGGTAATTTTAGTTGCCAATAAATTCCAACGAATCAAGTCATATTTGCGAATGGCTTCGCTGCCAAATTCTAACCAACGTTCGTTGACAATCGCATCAAAAAAGGCTGTTTTTGTCTTGGGTGTCACACCTATTTTCGCTTCATTGCCTTTATATGCCCGTTTCCGAACTTCTTCAAAAGCGGTAATAGCGGCAGGTGTTGGGTTGCCTGCTATTTCATTTTCAGCTTCTGCAAACATCAAAAGGACATCGGAGAAACGGATGAAAATCCAGTTGTAGCCAGGATTCAATGCCGTACCAGGTAACAAAGGGTTACGCCAAAGTTTAGACCATTTGGCATCACACATTTCACCTAAACGCCGAGGTTGTTTGTTGTTGTTGGCATTGACTTGATAAGGTCCAATCGTGATGTCGCGGCGCGTATCAAGCGTATCGAACGCAAAAAAGTAGTTTGGCAAAGGAATTATGGCACCGCCACCTGTGCCATAACGAGAAGCAGCATCACAACGAATACCGTTGTAATTGCCCATACGACTATCTGAATTACTGTTTGAGCCACCTGCACCCGCTTCAAAAATGATTTCGCCCGCAGGGTCATAAGTAAAAGCACAGACGTATTTTTTCCAAATATCTTCAAAAACAGGGACAAGAGTGTGTTGATTGCGGTTCGCCATCAATTCAGCACATTCGTCGCGGGCAATTTTGTAATAGGTCAGATAATCCGCACGACGTTCCATTATTTTAGATTCTGAACGTAATGAAAAACCGCCTCTGTGTAAAGCCATTTTTGCACGCAAAGCCTTAGCAGCCCCTTTTGTGATGCGCTCGTTGCGAACCGCGACCTCTGTACGCCAAGGCAAAAGGTCTGTTGCTGTTTTCAAGTCAGCAATGAGTTTGTCATACGTTTCGTCGCGGTTTGCTTGCGGATAGAACAAGTCTTTTTGCTGGTAAGCGGGTGTCATCGGTGCAGGAACATCACCCCAATTGCGGATTAATTCAAAATAAAAAGTCGCTCGTAAAACCAATGCTTCACCTAACAAACGGCGCATTTCTTTTTGGTCGGCAGCCGTACCTGATGTATAAGCGATGGACAATGGAATTTGCTCGATACACAAATTGGCTTTTTCAATACCCCGATACATTTGAAGTAAAGGGTTGCGTACTTCGACATTGCTCAAAAGCAATTGAAAACGGGCAACACCACGCCGTCCGTTGTCGAGATTACCCGAGCAAATCATTTCGTCTGAGTCGAAAGGGTAATATTGACTGATACGAATGCCATAGCCATTGTCGCCCATGAGTTCGTCATAAACACCGATAAGGGCATTTGTGGTATTGGATACGTCCGCAAAAACCTGCGTGACGCTGTATTGTGAAACAGGCTGGACTTCCATGAAGTCTTTACAGCTATTGGCAGAAAGAGTTATTGTTAACAATAAAGCTCCTTTTGCGATATTTGACATTAATTTTTTCATTTTTTATCACTGATTTAAACTGATTCTTTTGATTTTTGATTAGAATCAATTGATTTTTAATGATTTTTATAAAAATACTGAGGGGGGTAATGATGAATTTAAAACAGGATTCATCATTTATCATTCATATTTCATCATTAATTAAAACGTTGCATTGACACCTAAAACATACGCTCTTGCGCGTGGATAGGCTGCAAAGTCAACACCTGATGTCAATGGGTCGCTATTCCGTGCGGTCACTTCTGGGTCGTAGCCTGTGTAGTTTGTGAATGTTCTTAAATTATTCACGGTGGCATAGATGCGGAAGTTTTGCATACGCAGTTTAGATGCGACTATTTTAGGCAAAGTGTAGCCCAAAGTGACGTTGTTGATACGCAAAAAAGAACCGTCTTCGATATCAGTTGACTTTACAAAATAACGTTGTGCATTGGCAGGAAACCA
>JAYTMI010000448.1:0-3177 GCA_043728625.1 Saprospiraceae bacterium
ATTTTGATAAATAATCATTTTAAAATCAATGATTTATGAATAATAGTGTTTAAAATTTGAAAAATAACTTAGTCACGAAATGCAATTAATTTGGACTTGGTACGGTTCATCCATATTGTACCTTAGTGTCTGTAAGCTAATAAAAATAAATTTTTCATCTTTTTAAACGAATCGTTGCAATGATTAAGAATCTGACAGCACCAAGGCAATCGTTGAGCGCCATTGAGAAAACACTCGGCTCGGCTCAAAAATTATCAACTACATTACAATCAAACCTCAAAGGGGGTACGTCTGGGGGGGAAGACCTTCGCCGTCCACCAGTTGTGGCGACGGTTATTGTTGTTGCTACTAGTTTGATTTAAAACTTTTTTAAAGTAAAATCAGACCCAAGAGGTTACTCTAAAATCAAGCTTATAGCGATTTTAAGAGTAGCCTCTTTTTTTTTGAATTCATGTGAAGTTGAAAATTAAGGAATAGTTTTTGGTAAGACACCATATTAGTGTTTACCATTTTTCCACAAACTGCAAAGAACATGCTTCTACCAAAATATTCTATGACCTTTATTATAGCTTTTCTGCTATTTACTTCCCTAAAAAAGGGTCATGCTACAATTTTGCCACCAAACCAAGCACACGATTCCATTCAAAAACTACTTCGTTCGGCAACAAAAATGACCTATGATGATTTAGGCGGGGCGACAATAGCTATAAACAGGGCTATCAAGATTGCCCAAGAATCTAATTTACCAAAATCATTGTTTCATGCTTATAGGATACAAGGGTATATACTTGAGCAAAATAGTCTTTTTCCAGATGCGACTGCCGCCTATCGAAATGCCTTAACTTTGCAATATGCTGTCAATGACTCTTCAAAAATTGATATTTTTATTGACTGGGCTATCATCAACAAAAAATTAGGGAACTACAAGATTTCGAAAGAATATTATACTTATGCACTCAATATTGCTGAAAAGCAGAAAGATCCTCAAATGATGAGCTATGCTTATAATGGTTTAGCGACATTACACAGTGCATTAAGTGATTTTGAAAAAGCGATTGAATACTATCATCAAGCCATTAAAACATTAGGAAATAGTGGGAAAAAAAGCGATTTAGTTGCGCCTTACAGAAACATTGCGATTGTCTATTTGAAAGCCAATAACACGAGTTTAGCGTTGTCAAATGCTGAAAAATCATATCATTTAGCATTAGAGATAAAAGATTCTGTGAATATTGCAGGCTGTTTAGAAACTTTGGCTACCATCTATGCTGCGAGTGGACAGACTGAATTGGCATTGTCAAAAAACTTAGAAGCCTTAAAGATTATTGAAAATAAAGGAAGTAAACACGATTTATTAGAAAATTTAATTCAAACGGGAAATATCTATGTACAATTGAATCAATTGGACAAAGCAGATGCTTTTTATAAACGTTGTTTTGAATATAAAGACCTTTTGGATTACATAACGCATCCCAATTTTTATCATAAATTGGGTAATTTGTATTTCAAACAAGGGAAAAAAAGCGAAGCCCAAAAGGCTTATGAGCGTAGTTTGGCACTCTCGACTGCGGGGGGCTTCAAAGACTTGATTCAAAAAAACAACCTCACCTTAGCTCAAATTTTTCAACAAAAAGGTGAATTTCAAAAGGCATATAGGTGTCTTGAAACGGCAAGGGTTTATGCTGATAGTCTGTTTAATGAAGAGAAAGCACGCAATATTACTCAGGCTCAATTTATGTTTGATGTTGAGCGAAGTGAGCAAAAATTTAAAGATTTGCAGTTGAAACAAAGCCAGTATTTGCTCATTGCAGCGGTCTTGTTTTTTTCTGTTATTACATTATTCCTTATATATTTTCTGAATCAAAGAATTAAGAATTACAAGGTTTTAAAGCAAAACAATGCTAAAATTGAGTTGCAAAACCACCGTTTGGAGGAGTCAAATGAGATTTTACGTCAATTTGCTTATGCCTCAGCCCATGATTTGAAAGAACCTTTGCGGAGCATCAGCAGTTTTACCCACATTATTAAGAAGCGCTATATTTCTATGTTGCCACCAGAAGCATCAGATTATATGACTTTTGTGACAACTGGAGTTAAGCGTATGGAAAGTCTTCTCTCTGCTTTGTTAGAATACTCGACGCTCATAGCGGAAAATAATGTCGTTTCACAACCCGTATCACTCTTTTCAGTTTTAGAGGATGTAACAAATAACCTTCACTTGATAGCCAAAGAAAAAAAAGCAGTTATTGATTATCCTTCAACAATGTGTACTATTAGAGTAAGTCGGTTGCATTTGACACAATTGTTTCAAAATTTGATTGGAAACGCCTTGAAATTTACAAACAAGCCACCAGTCATTTCATTGTCTTTTCAAGAAAATAGAGAGGAGTTTTTGATAATTTTGAAAGACAATGGTATAGGTATGAATCCAGAATATGGCGATAAAGTCTTTCGTCTTTTTCAACGTTTGAACAAATCAAGCCAATATGAAGGTACCGGAATTGGTTTGACAATATGTAAGAATATTGTGGAAAAGCATAATGGAAAAATATGGTTTGAATCAAAAGAAGAAGAGGGTACAACATTTTTTATCTCTTTTCCGCTTGATTTGGTTCAATCTTCAACCTCAAATACTGAGGGGGAGGTTGTTTCTAAAAAAGATTTGATTGTAGCAAGTAACTAACTTGAAATTAGGTCAATTAGGTAGAGAACATTACCTTTGATTGTTCAATCTTTGGCAACAATTTTCAATCTACGTCATAATCCAAAAGTTTGTTAAAACATGAAAAAACACTTCCTCTTATTCGTATCTATCATAGTATTCTCTGGACATCAATTGTTATCCCAAACATACTCCAACGAGTTTTTATCGATAGGCGTAGGCGCACGTGCACATGGCATGAGTGGCGCAGTTACCGCAACCACAAATGACCTCTATTCATCTTATTGGAATCCCGCAGGTTTGACGCAAATGGAAGCTCCTTTTCAGTTAGGTGTCATGCACGCTGAATGGTTTGGTGGCATTGCCAAATATGATTTTTTAGGCTTCGCCAAACCCCTCAGTAGCGGCACTAAAAAAAGAGCTATTGGTTTGTCTGTCATTCGTTTAGGCATTGACCAAATACCTTATACTTTAAATTTGGTCGGCGCAGATGGTAGCATTAACTACGACAATGT
>JAYTMI010000449.1:0-2005 GCA_043728625.1 Saprospiraceae bacterium
AATTCGCTATAAAATTTAAAGAAGTATGGAATTGTTTCAATGCCCTTATAAAAATTGAACAAACCATAATGTTCATTGGGCGAATGTAAAGCATCAGAATCCAGCCCAAAGCCCATCAAAATTGTCTTCACCTCTAAGACATTTTCAAACAACGCAACAATTGGAATCGAACCACCTTCACGTTTTGGAATCGGTGGTTTGCCAAAAGTTTGTTCCATCGCCATGTGAGCCGCTTTGTACTCCAACGTATCAGTCGGTGTAACGGCTGGTAAACCGCCATGATGTGGTGTCACCTTGACTTTTACTGAGGGGGGGGCAATTTTCAAAAAATGGTCTTCAAACAACTTGTAAATCGCTTCATCGGTTTGGTTGGGCACAAGACGCATCGAAATTTTAGCAAATGCTTTTGAAGGCAAAACCGTTTTTGCACCATCACCAATGTAGCCGCCCCACATACCGTTTACGTCCAAAGTTGGGCGAATCGAGGTGCGTTCCATCGTTGTATAGCCATGTTCGCCTTGAATATCGTTGATTTCAAGACCTTTTTTGTATATTTCTAAATTGAAAGGTGCTTTGTCCATTTCAGCCCGTTCTGCGAGCGTTACTTCAACCACATCGTCATAAAATCTGGGAATGGTGATGCGTCCAGCCGCATCTTGAAGTGACGCAATCATTTTGCACAGCGTATTGATTGGATTAGCAACAGCACCGCCGTAAACGCCTGAATGTAGGTCAACATTGGGTCCTGTTACTTCCACTTCGAGATAAGTCAAGCCACGCAATCCAGTTGTTATGCTTGGCGTGTCGTTTGCAATAATGGACGTGTCAGAGATTAAAATGACATCGCAAGCCAGTTTTTCCTTGTTTTGACGGCAAAAATCGCCTAAATGCACCGAACCGATTTCTTCTTCACCTTCAATCATAAATTTGACATTACAAGGCAAAGCATCGTTTTTTATCATCGCTTCAACTGCTTTCACGTGCATATAAAACTGCCCTTTGTCGTCGCATGAACCGCGTGCGAAAATCGCTCCGTCGGGATGTATGTCCGTTTTTTTAATTGTTGGTTCAAAAGCAGGTGTCAACCAGAGGTTAATCGGGTCGGCAGGTTGTACGTCGTAATGACCGTAAACCAAAACCGTGGGTAGGGTAGGGTCAATGATTTTTTCGCCAAAAACAATAGGATTTCCTTTTGTCGGGTGAATTTCTGCGTGGTCAACCCCAGCCGCAATGAGTCCAGCACGGACATTTTCAGCCATGCGTTGCATGTCTTCTTTGTGGTTAGGGTCGGCTGATACTGAGGGGATACGGAGCATATCGAGTAGCTCGTCGAGGAAACGTTGTTTGTTGTTGTTGATAAAAGATTGTACTTTTTCCATAAAAAGATTGATTTGATTTTATTGATAAATCGTTGAAAATGAATATTTTGTTTGAAATACTGAGGGGAGCTATTCAAAATGTTTTTCTAATAAAACGGCTAATGTTGTTTTATCAATATCCATTGTCAACTCTCCTTCATGTGCCATGGCGATTTGACCGCTTTCTTCTGACACGATAAAAGCTGTTACATTAGCCGTTTCAGTTATGCCAACGGCAGCACGATGGCGCAAACCTGCTTCGGGTGGCAACGAAGGGCTTTCGCTTAATGGTAAGATACAAGCGGCGGCATGGATTTTATGGTCTGAAACGATGACTGCCCCGTCGTGCATGGGACATTCTTTATTGAAAATACTGATAAGTAGCGGTTTGGAAATATTGGCATCTAAAACAACGCCTGATTCGGAGTATTGCGACATAGTGGCGTTGTTTGCTAAAACGATAATAGCACCTGTTTCAGAATCAGCCAATTCAATTATAGCCGATTCTAACTCTTTGATTCCTAAGCTGTTATCCCCATTGTGTTGTTCAGGTTTTAAAAAATTAAACCGTCTGCGGAGTGTTTGATTGCCAATAAGTAGGAGGAAACGCCGTAATTCTGGCTGAAAAATAATGGCGATAACAATGA
>JAYTMI010000450.1:0-5298 GCA_043728625.1 Saprospiraceae bacterium
GGGTAAATGATTGATTTTCGACAAATAGCAACGTTGCGAAGGTTCGAACCTTCGCAACGTTTTCCCGATTATTTCAACTCAACTACTTAAACAATTCCATTTTTCAATACTAATAATTAATATAAAACAATGAAAATCAAAGTTTTAACTATCTTTTCCTTATTAATTTCCATAAAAACTATAACCGCTCAAAGTGTTGCCTACTCTGTCAAAGGTGGCTTAACGGCTGCCAATCAGCGATTTGACGGCGGTGGTACCTACAATAATAGTTTACTTTTCAAATGTCATGGGGCATTGTCCATCGAAAATGCGCCCGATGACCCCACTTCTGTCCTCTATGCACAGATCGGTTATCACACACGAGGACATGCACGTCGTTATCAGCGTGGCATTTATTTTAACCCTCAAACCCAACAATTAGAAGAAACCAAAGGCTCAACCGAAAAATTTGTCTTTAATAATCTTGCGCTTATCGTCGGCGTAAAGCGACGGGGCGTTTTGAACAACGAAAGAGCCTTTTATGCGGTAGGGTTACGTGCTGAATATACAGTAAAAACGAACCTTTCCGATTTGAATAACCTGCCAAGTATCTATTCACTATACTATCCGACTAATGATTTTGTGAAAAAATTCAACTATGGTTTGACGTTAAGCGGTGGTTATGAGTTTCCTTTTTCTGATTTAACAGGTGGTTTCGTTGAGTTGAGTATTCATCCTGATATATCACGCCAATATTTCCAACCTCCCATTGTGGTCAATGCAACAATTAATGGAGAAACCATCGGTACAATACCCGAACAGAGCATACGCAACTTGACGTTTGAACTCACTATTGGCTTCCGTTTCCTGCGCAAAGTGGTTTATGTGGATTAACTTTTCGTCCAAAAACTCTAAAAATGCGTCTAAAAAGCGATATTTTTCAATATTTGTAGGGGCAACACAGAGACTTTTATATCTTTGCGGTGCTTTTTTACCCCCCTCAGTAAAATGAGCATTTTTTGTAATTACATAGAGGAGACCACAGATTGGACAAATCTGTGGTCTCCTGATAAAAGTTACCATTTTTTATTAAAAACGAAATTTCTACTATTAAAAACTCATCA
Source organism: Saprospiraceae bacterium (assembly GCA_043728625.1). Classification (GTDB taxonomy): domain Bacteria; phylum Bacteroidota; class Bacteroidia; order Chitinophagales; family Saprospiraceae; genus JAAFJT01. The sequence continues at coordinate 1,104 of JAYTMI010000450.1, forward strand.
TTCGACATGACTGGTTCAAAAATTACGATTAGAAACGGCAAATTGAAAGTGCCAAACGACCCTATTATCCCATTCATTGAAGGCGACGGTACAGGACCCGATATTTGGCGTTCATCAGTCCGCGTCATTGACGCCGCCGTTGAAAAAGCATATAAAGGCAAAAAGAAAATCGTCTGGGAAGAAGTCCTTGCTGGCGAAAAAGCTTTCAATAAAACAGGTAACTGGTTGCCTGACGAAACGCTTGACATCATTCGCGACCGTCTTATCGCTATCAAAGGACCTTTGACGACACCTGTTGGCGGCGGCATTCGCTCGCTCAATGTGGCTTTGCGTCAAATCCTCGATCTATATGTGTGTTTGCGCCCTGTGCGGTGGTTTAAAGGTGTGCCTTCTCCTGTCAAGCATCCTGAACTCGTGGATATGGTTATTTTCCGTGAAAATACAGAAGACATTTATGCTGGTATCGAATATGCTGCGGGTTCTGAAGATGCAGCTAAAGTTTTGAAGTTTATTCAAAAAAACTTCCCTAAAGCCTTTGATAAAATCCGTTTCGGTACGACTGCAAAAGTTAAAGAATACAACAAAGCAGCGCGTTTGAAAGATGCTACTAACGATGTTATGGTTGGTTTGGGCATCAAACCTGTTTCAAAAGCAGGTACTGAACGCCTTGTTCGCTCTTCGATTGAATATTGTCTGACGCAAGGACGCAAGTCTTTGACCATCGTTCACAAGGGCAATATCATGAAATTTACTGAGGGGGGCTTCCGCGATTGGGCTTATGCTGTGGCTGAAAACGAATTTGGCGATAAAGTCTTTACTTGGCAACAATATGACCGCATCAAAGCAGCAAGCGGTGCAGCCGCAGCCGATGCAGCACAAAAAGATGCTTTGGCAGCTGGTAAAGTATTGGTGAAAGATGCGATTGCAGACATTGCTTTGCAACAAGTTTTGACGCGCCCAACTGATTTTGATGTCATTGCAACACTCAACTTAAACGGTGATTATTTGTCTGATGCATTGGCGGCACAAGTGGGTGGCATCGGCATTGCGCCAGGTGCAAACATCAACTACGTAACAGGTCATGCGATTTTTGAAGCGACACATGGTACAGCACCAAAATATGCTGACCTTGATATTGTGAATCCTTCGTCTGTCTTGTTGTCAGCTGTTATGATGCTTGAATATATGGGTTGGAACAAAGCTGGTGAGTTGATCGTGAAAGGTATTGAAAAATCAATCACAGCTAAACGTGTGACTTACGATTTTGAACGCCTGATGGAAGGCGCAACAAAATTGAAATGCTCTGAATTTGGCGATGAAGTCATCAAGAATATGTAATTCTGAAATGAAACGCCCATAAAAAATGCCTCGCTTCGGTTTCCCAAAGTGAGGCATTTTTATTTACTTTTTTTTATCTTTTACTTGATTTTTCAGACAGTACCTCCGACCATAGCCGTCAGGCTATGGTCGGAGACTGACAGAATACTACGATTCGGTTAAAAAACCGAATCAAGTGCCGCCGTTCGTTGTTTGTATGTTTGTGGGTAAAAAACGAAGACCCTTAGGGCTGAAAAATGCCTTGAAGAACGCCCTTGCCATTTTAAGCCATACTTTTAAGCCCTTAACAGACACTTTTTTAAAATCGCACATGTGTTCAACTCAAATCGCCCTGCCTCACATCTCTTTTTTATACCGCATTCATTGTAGCACTTTGAAATAACTAAAAATGCACCCTATTTACAAAGCAAAAAGAGGCAATTTGACTTATCTTTGTCACGCTTAAGATTTTAAAAACAAAAAATATTCATTAATCAAATCAATCGCTTTATAAACAATGAAAAAGCTACACTTATTCTTGTTGGCAACGGCTTTAATGCTCGGTGCTTTAGCCTGCTCTAAAAAAACAACGGGCAGCACAACAACGACAACAACGACGCCGACAACACCTACTACAACCACAACAACGCCTTCGGGCAACAATGACATCGTGACACCTGCTGGCAAAATGAAATTCATTGATGTTGCTAATTTCAATTTAAATACCCGTCCACAAGACGATTTTTTTGAATACGCTAACGGTACTTGGTTGAAAAACACACCGATTCCAGCAACTGAAGCCCGTTGGGGCAGTTTCAACGAATTGCAAGAATTCAATCAAAAGGCATTGAAGGTTATTTGTGAAGAAGTTGTTGCCAAACCCAGTGTGAAAGGCTCGATACAGCAAAAAGTAGGCGATTTTTATGCAGCAGGTATGGACTCTGCTACCATCGAAAAAGCGGGTATTGCACCTTTGAAACCTTACCTCGACCGCATTGATAAGTTGAGAAACTACCTTGATTTATTAGCCTATATCACTGAAGAATATGCTGCAGGTAACGGTTCGCTTTTCAGATTTTATGGCGGTTTAGATGCTAAAAACAGCACAGCTTTTGTCCCTCAAATCGGTGCAGGGGGTCTCAACTTGCCCGACCGCGATTATTATCTAAAAGATGATGACCGCATGAAAAAAGTGCGTGCCGCATACGAAACACATATTTTCAACGTCTTCCGCCTGTTGGGTGATTCAGAAGCCAAAGCTAAAACGGCTGTTGCGGACATTATGCGCATAGAAACCGCTTATGCTAAAGCCCGTTTGAGCCGCGTCGAACGTCGCGACCCTGACAAAACCTATAATAAAATGACGATTGCTGACCTCGAAAAAATCTGTCCACAGATGCGTTGGGCTGATTTTATGGCGAAGGTCGTTAAGAGTGCAAAAACCGACTATGCCATCGTAAGCGAACCTAATTTCTTGAAAGAAGTGAGTAATCAACTCAAAAACAGTCAACTCGACGATTGGAAGAGCTACTTGCGCTGGAACACTGCCAAAGGTGCATTGCCTTTCCTTAGCAAGGCGTTTGTTGAAGAAGATTTCAAAATGCAGCAAGCCTTATCAGGTCAAAAAGAAATGCAGCCACGTTGGAAACGCGTATCTAACATGACTGATAATGTTCTGGGCGAGGCATTGGGGCAACTTTATGTCGAAAAACATTTCAAACCAGAAGCAAAAGCCCGTATGGTCGAACTTGTAGGCAATTTGATGAAAGTATATGAAAAACGCATCACTGCCCTCGACTGGATGAGTCCAGAAACCAAAACCAAAGCACTCGGTAAGCTCTCAACCTTTGTTCGCAAAATCGGTTATCCCGACAAATGGCAGGATTATACCCCCCTCAGTATTGACCGTTCAAAATCGTATTTAGACAATGTTATTGCAGCACAAAAGTTTGCTTTCAACGATAATATGAGCCGCATCGGTCAACCTGTTGACAAAACACGTTGGGGCATGACACCGCCAACGGTCAATGCGTATTATAACCCAACGCAAAACGAAATTGTGTTCCCTGCGGGTATCCTGCAATTTCCGTTTTTTAACAACGATGCCGACGATGCGTTCAATTATGGTGGCATTGGTGCCGTCATCGGGCATGAAATCTCTCATGGCTTCGACGACCAAGGACGTAAATTTGACCTCAACGGCAATCTAACGGATTGGTGGACGGCAAATGATGCCAAGCAGTTTACTGTAAAAACGGATATGGTTGTTGACCAATTCAACAACTATAAAGTGTTAGACACGATGCGCGTCAATGGTAAATTGACTTTGGGAGAAAACATCGCCGATTTAGGTGGTTTGGCTGTGGCTTACGAAGCATTCAAAACCTATTCGCCACAAGCCAAAAGCAATCAAAAAATTGATGGTTTTACGCCTAACCAACGCTTTTTCTTGGCATGGGCGCAAGTTTGGCGCAGTAAATACCGTGACGAAGCCCAAGCCAATCAGATTATGACTGACCCACATTCACCGGGAAAATTCCGTTGCAATGGTCCCTTGACCAATATGCCTGAATTTTATGAGGTTTTTGGTGTCAAAGAAGGGGATAAAATGTATCGTCCAAGTCGGGTGAAGATTTGGTAATTGGTCAATAGTCATTGCGTCATTTGTCATTGTTTATGTTCTTACTGTAAGCAATGACAAATGACCATTGACTATTCAAACATATTTCTTTAAATTTGTCAAAAAAGAAAAGAAAATGGACGGTCAAGCAGCAGTTTTAGATATGCCTCAACAAGGCACTTTGGCTTATTTGGAAGAATTTCCAAACGAAATGCTCACAATGAACTTTGATGAATATTGGGATAATGAACTCAAAAA
>JAYTMI010000451.1:0-1958 GCA_043728625.1 Saprospiraceae bacterium
TCAATGAAAAAACTGTGGCTCATCATAAAACGCGAATACATCTCGCGGGTAACCAGAAGAGCGTTTATACTCGGAACGCTTTTGACACCGCTTTTTATAGGTGCTTTGATTTTTTTACAAGTCAAATTAGTCGGTTATAAAGATGATAATTTCAAAAATATCGCTGTTTTGGACGAAAGTGGCATCTTAACCAAAGCACCTGCAAATCAAAAAAACATTCATTTCGCCTTAGTTACTGAGGGGTTAGAAAAAGCAAAAAAAGAAGTCGTTGACAAAAAATACAGCGGTGTTTTGGTCATCCCTAAAATTAATGACGTAACCAAAACCCGTTTTACCATTAAATACTACTCCGACGAAAAAATCGGCAACGATATGACCGACGACATTGAAGGTAAAATTGAGGATTTTATCAGAGATTATAAGGTCAACACGTTGAGTTTAGATACAGCTAAAATACAAGCTTTGAGTACGCGTATCGAAATTGACCCCGACCCCATTGAAGGAGAAGAAGATGCCTCAACAATATCAGGCTATGTGGCTATGGCGATAGGTGGTTTGATGGGTTTTTTCATGTATTTATCGGTTTTTATCTACGGTATGATGATTTTTCGCTCTGTTATGGAAGAAAAAACAAGCCGTATTGTCGAGGTGATGATTTCATCTGTCAAACCATTTCAACTCATGTTGGGCAAAATCATAGGCGTTGGCGCAGTCGGTTTTACTCAGTTTTTGATTTGGTTTATCCTCATCGGACTCATTACAACGGGTATTTCAGCGATGATTGGCGTTGACTCATCTCAAATGGCAGCCAGCAATCCACAAATGACAGCCGCTATGCAAGGCGCACAAGAAGTTCAAGCAGGTGGCAAAATGGGTTTGGCATTAGCAGAATTGCAAAATCAGAATTGGGCATTGATATTACCTCTGTTTTTCATATTCTTTCTATTGGGTTATTTCATGTATGCCGCTTTATTCGCCGCCGTTGGTTCAGCCGTTGGCGACGACCAAGGCGAAGCACAATCATTGACATTGCCGATTACGATTCCAGTCATCATCGCTATTTATATTATGATGGCAGCAGTGCGTTCGCCCGACAGCAGTTTGGCGGTGTGGTCGAGCATTTTTCCTTTGTTTTCACCCATTGTTATGCCCGCACGTCTGCCTTTTCATCCGCCTATGTGGCAGATTGCTTTGTCTCTCACCTTATTATTAGGTACAGTTATCGGTTTGGTGTGGATAGCAGGGCGTATTTATAGGGTCGGTATTTTGATGTATGGCAAAAAAGTAACGTTTAAAGAATTGGGAAAATGGATGTTTTATAAAGATTAAAACACTGTTTTTCTAACAATGTATGATGATTGATCCAATAATTACCCCCTCAGTATTTGGGCATAAAAATTCATCGTTTTCCATAAAACCAATGAGTCGTTTTGATTCATTGGTTTTATTTTTGATACCTCTAATACTGTCAGAATCCACTTTTCCATAAGCATAGACATCTATTTTATTTAAAAAACGTACCTTTGTACGTTCATAATTTGATACCTCTCAATGATAAGCTATAAGTACAAAAAGCAGAATTATCTAACAGACTGAATTGACTTTCATACCAAATTTAAAATCAAAAATTAAACTATGCGACTTTTTGGTGGACTCATAAAACGTGCGCTGACCCTTGGGAATCGGGTTCAAGGTATTGGTATGACACCTTACGATTATCAGCGCAAAACCCTACGTCGATTGCTTCGCAAAGCTGAATATACGGCTTTTGGACAACATTATAATTTTACAAAAATACTCAATTCGCCTAATATCATAGAAGCTTTCAGGCAAAACGTGCCGCTTTTTGACTACGATAAAATGCACGATGCGTGGTGGCATCGGTCTCTTGAAAATGAGGAAGACATATCTTGGCCCGGCAAATCGAAGTATTTTGCATTGAGTTCAGGTACCTCAGG
>JAYTMI010000452.1:0-3361 GCA_043728625.1 Saprospiraceae bacterium
TTCGAGTACCATGTTCGGGGAACTTTAAAAGTTCCCCGAACATAAAGTTCCTCTCCTACAAACGAAGCGCGTCATTAGTAACGCAGTGAAAGAATCTGATAATCAATCATTTAGATTCTTTCACTTCGTTCAGAAGGGCAAAAAATAATATAAACACGTGATTATCAATGAAAAAGCATTTATTTATTTTACTCATTCTATTTTCATTTTTTGGCAATACGCATGCTCAAGAAGGCATTTTTGCTATCGCCCGTTACGACTCAACGGGACCATCGAAGTTGCGTTTTGATGATTCATTGACTGAATTTTCAGGCGGCTTTGATGCCTTTCGCAATGTGTTTTTGAAGCAATTTAAGTTGCCAACGAAATCATTTAGAGTTGAAAAAGCACCCGATGGCATGGTCGGTTTTACGGTCAATTTGGTTGGAAAAATAGTAGATATTGAAGTGATTGACTCTGTTACGCCTGAAATTGATGCCGAAGTTGTGCGGGTTTTGAGTGAGATTTCTGAATTCCATCCGCAACCCAAATCCTTGAAATTTGCTATTCAATACAACGTTTATCCCGATTGGTTTCGAGATTATGTTTTAGAAAAAGAGCAAACAGAAAGATACAAAATTGAAGCGGCACGAACCGACAGTTTGCTAAAAAGCAAGAAGGTTTCGGAGTTGGAAAAGTATGTGGATAACAGCAAAGTTTATGTTTCAGGCGATATTTGGGCAGGTTTTTCGACGTTGAATGACCCCCTCAGTAAATTAGTCAAACCTTCTTTGGTTTTTGGGGCGGACTTAAATTTCTTCAAACGAGATGGATTTTTGGGCGGTAATTTGCAGCTTCGTACGACACATATCAAGCAAGAATTTGAATATAAAGATGCTTTTTGGGCAAAAGATACCGCAGTGAGCCTTTTGAGTATGAGTATGATTGCGGGTTATAAATTGATTGACGAAGAACGGTTGGCATTTACCCCGTTTGCGGGTATCGGTTTTGGCACTTTATCTTTGCCGTCACAAGAGGACTATACGCCACCCGACGGGTCGAGTATTATCAGTTTTGCCCCGACATTTGGTTTTTTTGCCGATTATAAATATAAGGTAAAGGCAAAACGCATGTTGTTTCAATCAAAACTGAACACGTCAACGATTCGGTTGCGTTTGGCGATTAGCCCAATGAATTTTAAGGAAGGACGACGTGGCAATGTCGTTGATTTGGGTATCGGTTTAGGGTTTTCACAACAGTTGTTGAAGCTGGAATAGATGATAGTGGATAGATGATAGTGGATAGTGTGAAAATTATCCACTATCATCTATCCACTATCCATTATAAAATATCGCTGTCTTCTTCTGGGAATTTTTCTTGAGAAAGCCCTTTGTTTTGCAGACTGGCTTGGACAAAATAGCCGATAAGCAAGCCGATGCCGCCACAAATGCACACCAAACCAGCAACAATGCCGCCTCTGTCCAAAAAGTCGAATGAGCGAAGGATATTGCCGACAAATAAGCCGACACCAACACCAATAACGGCACAGGCGATGCGTAAAAAACGTAAAGGGTCTCGTTCTCTGCGTCTTAATGACTTAAAATTGTTCGATAAATCGGCGGGGTTCATGCCGCGTTCAATCATCGCCATACGCTCCATATTATGGTAGCGGCGTAAAAAAATGATCATTGTGAATGCACCAATGACGCTTATAATCGGTATAGACACTGCTATGACTCTTGGATCCATTGTTTATTTTTTTTTGTTATGAAATTTTGTTTTCTAAATGTTCAGTTCCGAACCGTTATTTGTGGATATGACATGCCATTGTTGAATGAGGTTACAAGTAAGTTAAAAAAAAGAACGGGAATTTTTTTAGACATTTGACCCCCTTCAAAAGGAATCCTTCGGATCAGTATTTTTGTGTTTTGATAGTCTAAAAATAAAATTAGAACCTATGTCTCCTGTCTCATGGCTGAATCCTTTACTTCTTGATTTCCCCGACCCTGAAACGGTGGATTCTGATGGTGTTATTGCTATTGGTGGCGATATGACACCTGAAAGACTGCTTTCTGCTTATAAAAATGGTATTTTCCCTTGGTACAATATCGGATATGAACCCATACTATGGTGGTCGCCCGACCCGCGTATGGTGCTTTTTCCTGATGAGTTAAAGGTGTCTAAAAGTATGCGTCCGTTGTTCAATCAACAAAAATTTAAGGTTACGTACAATCAGCATTTTGAAAAAATCATGCGTAACTGCATGAATACCAATCGAGAAGGTCAAGGAGGTTCTTGGATCAATGAGGAAATGATAGAGGCTTATACAGCCTTACATCGTTGGGGTTTTGCACATTCTGTCGAAGTTTGGGCAGGCGATAATTTGGTCGGCGGGTTGTATGGTGTTTCGTGGGGGCGTGTTTTTTTTGGCGAAAGTATGTTTGCCTACAAGTCAAACGCTTCTAAATTTGGGTTCATTTCTTTTGTTCAAAAACTCAAGGCATTGGGCTTTCAACTCATTGATTGTCAACAAGAAACGGCACATTTGACAAGTTTAGGAGGAGAGATTATACCGCGTTCTGATTTTTTGAAAATCATTAAAACCAATAAAAACGAAGAGCATTTGTTGAAAAATATAGATTTAAATTCTATAATTTTATAAAAAATATATTGTTATCAACCTATTTTACTGTAAAATTACCCCCTCAGTATTTTGCCATTTGAAAAGTAAAAACTACCTTTCGCAGAATTGACAAACATATTCCTAATAAAACAAACATACTCCGAGAAAATGCTCGTCAAAACTTATGCGGGTGCTGTTCATGGCATCGAATCCACGACAATCACTGTTGAAGTCAGTGCCGGTGGTTTGCCACCACAAAATGAAGATAAAAAAATTCCAACCTTTTACTTTCTCGTTGGCTTGCCTGACAATGCGGTCAAAGAAGGTTGGCAGCGCATTGAAGCCGCGTTGATAAACTCAAAGTTTGGCATGCCGCGCATGAAACTCGTGGTCAACCTCGCTCCTGCTGACCTGCGCAAAGAAGGCGCATCGTATGATTTACCTATTGCTATCAGCGTTTATGCGGCTGCTAATGGTTTAATTTTCAATGATTTAGAGAATTTTATTATTGTCGGTGAATTGTCGCTCGATGGTTCAGTCCGTCCGATAAAAGGAGCTTTGCCGATGGCAATTCAAGCCCGTCAGGAAAAATTTAAAGGCATTATATTGCCGAAGGCGAATGCCAGAGAAGCCGCTATTGTCAGTGGCATCGAAGTTTATGGCATCGAAAACCTACGAGAAGCCATTGAGTTTTTTGATGGTACAAGGCAATTAGAACGTGTCGTTGTGGACACCCGCGCTGAATTTGCAGCTCAAAAC
>JAYTMI010000453.1:0-10252 GCA_043728625.1 Saprospiraceae bacterium
ATTATGTGTCCCCTCAGTAGTTGGCTCAACTTATTTGTGGAGTACAGGTGCAACAACCAATTGTATTACGGTTAGTGCCGCAGGAAATTATTCAGTGACGGTTTCGAATGTTTCAGGTTGTGTAAGCACATGTTCGGTAATAGTAACGGGCACCAATACAGATATATGCTGTAACAGCTTCATCAATACCTTTCTCAATGCCAATTTTACCTATACAAATGTGGGCAGCGTTTATACTTTCACAAAACCAGCGGGTACGCTTAATGGTGATATTTTGACTTGGACTTTTGGCGATGGACAAGCGGCAATGGGCATGAGTCCAATAGTACATACTTACCCCTCAGTATCAGGCAGTTATTTGGCAACGCTTTATATACAACGACCACAAGCAAATGGGGATACGTGTAAGGTGAAACTTAGTGCGCTTATCAATACAAATCCTTGTCCTAATCTTATAAGGAATGGCGATTTTTCATTAGGGGATACGGGTTTTACGTCTGGATTGCTTGCGGGTTGTACTGCTGCTTCCAACTGTAATACAGGTTACTATTGTGTCAGCAACAATTTTACTAATAAATGTAATAGCTGGCCTTCAGTTTTCGACCATACTTTCGGGAATACAACAGGTAGTTTTATGAGTATTGATGGTACAACAACAGCAGCAGGAGCTACTGAAGTTTGGCGTAACGCTGCTATCCCTGTTTCTCCAAACACAACTTATAAATTTTCGTTTTGGCTCAATAGTGTTTATTCAACGCTACCCGTAGGGCAATCATTGAATCTTGATATGTTTATTGATGGTAATGGTTCAACGGCTAATCCTACGCCTATTATTATAACGCCTGTTATTACTCAAGCAACATTGGGCTCAAATTCGACTTGGAAACAATATAGTACACTATGGGTATGTCCATCAGGCGTAACGACTGTTGATTTGGCTATACGACAAGCCTCATCAGGTGCTTTTAGGGATTTCGGTCTTGACGACATCAGTTTCACCTGTGTCAGTTGCGAAGATTTTATGACTGATGTGATGAATTTTGGCATAAAAAGCACTTTAGTATCGGGTACAACTTATAAATACTGCGTATCGCCCAATATTAGTTCGTCCGATATAGTACAATGGGATTTGGATTGTAACGGATCGGTAGATGCAACAACCAATTCAACCTGTCAAAATTTTACTTTATCGGGAGCGAATAATCAAATATGCGCCACTGTTTTGCACATCAATAAACCAGGTGATACTTGTCGGGTGAAAGTCAACACATGTCTGCCGTCAGTTTCACCAAGTCCTGTTAAAGAGGTGACGATGCCTATCTTGAATGTGAAACCGAATCCGACCACGCAATCGGTATTAGTCACATTGCCAGAAGGTATTCAAAACATAGTTGGCTTCTTGAAATTAAGCACTATAGAAGGCAGAATATTAAAATCCATTCCTGTACGCTCAACAGAGATATACATGGAATTGGATGTATTGCCTGCGGGTCTTTATTTCATTACATTTTATGATGATAAAGGGATTATGCTGACTCAACCTACTAAATTGGTGAAACAATAATTTTCAGTATTGATCGAATGTGTTTTCGTACTACTATATGAGCTTCTATGTTGTAATAAAACATGGAAGCTCATTTTTTGTATAGGGCAAAAAAGGGAAATTAGTGGACATATTGGGCAATTAAGTCCCCATATTTTACAATGTCTTTACGAGTATAGTTTTTTATATATAAAATATATCATCAGGGTTTTTGTGGGTATAAATAAGCCGTTTAAAATTTCACAAAAGCATCTGTAACACCATTTACTAAACCTTAGTTTTGACTAAAATAATAATTTAAAAATGATAAGGGAAAGACTAAACAACAAAACGGAGATGGTATCATTATTACAGCAGAAAAATGTACTTGGGTTCAATTTATTATATGATAATTACAGCGGTACCATCTTCGGGACTATTTCGAAAATTGTAAAAGATAATGAAATAGCTGAAAACCTTTTACAAGATACTTTGATCAAAATATGGCTGAGTATTGATGACTTTAACTGTGAGCAAGGTAGTTTTTTTACATGGATTTTCAATATCGCACGCAATACAGCGATTGACTATACACGGTCAAAAGATTGTAAGCAAAGACAAAAAAATGTGACTTTTGAAGCCATGAATATTGAAAATGAACATTTTACGATGACAAATACCAATACGATTGGCGTGAAAGAAGTGGTACAAGCTCTTGATAAAAACTATCGAGACGTCATTGACCTCATTTATTTGAATGGCTATACACAAGAAGAAACTGCAAAAAAATTGAATATCCCTTTAGGAACAGTGAAGACGCGGGTCAAACATGCTATTTTAGAACTAAGAAAAAATATATAAGTAGGAAATGCGTATTACATGAGGATTGCCTTTTTACTGAGGGGGTTTAAAATCAAAAAGCCCATGCGAAACACGTCGCATGGGCTTTTTTACTGAGGGGTATCAAATGAATGTCTAAATGAACTTCTAAAATGCCGCCTCAACCTCAATCTTCATCACCTCTTGACTCACAGGATGTGTAAATTCCAAATAAGCGGCGTGTAGAAACAGTCTTTCTGCTTTATTGCCATACAAATCATCGCCAACAATGGCAAGGTTTAAACCGAGTGGATGCGACGCATGTACACGCAGTTGATGTGTACGACCTGTGATGGGAAAAAAATGAATTTTAGTGCGATTATCTGTACGACTGACGACTTTCCATGCTGTTTGAGCAGGTTTTCCATAGTCATAGCAGACCAATTGACGGGGTCTGTCGTCTAAATCAACACGTAGAGGAAGGTCAATAAAGCCTTCATCTTGTTCGACAATACCTTCTAAAAGAGCTGTATATCGCTTTTTTATTTTACGTTTAATAAATTGATTTTGAAGATTTTGATGCACTTCTTTCGTTTTGGCAATCAACATCAAACCTGATGTCGCAGCGTCTAATCGGTGGACAGTTATGGGACCGGTTGCTTCAGGGTATTTTTTCTTTAAGCGGCTTGCGACTGAATCTGTTATGTTGATGCCTGGCACTGAAAAAAAATCAGCGGGCTTGTTAATGACCAATAAAAAATCGTCTTCATAAACGGTTTCGAGCTCTTTGCCTTCGGCGGGGTTGATGTGCAACGGGTTTTCATCCATTTCGATACCTTCGAGCATGTGCGCCAAAATGGGTTCACATTTCCCTTTGCAAGCGGGATAAAAATGCCCATGTTTTCGGATTTCAGAATTGGGCGATTGTCCCCACCAAAATTCTGCCAAAGCGATGGGTTTCAGTTGATGCAAAAACGCATATTGTAACAATTTCGGGACTGCACATTCACCAGCACCAGAAGGCGGAATCACACACTTCCCGATATTATCAGGATTTCCTTCGTCAATAGTAACAGAGAAAATATCGAATAAACTTTTAGTTTCACGATTTTGATTGAGGAAAGTATATTGCTCAAACAGTTGTTGCTGCAAGCCATTTGACTTGTTTTTACGCGCTTCTTTTAACGTTTTGATTTCGTTTTGGAAGGTATCGAGTTGGTTTTGGATTTGAGCAAATTGACGTTTCCACGACCGCTCTAAGTCTTTCAACTGGTAAAAATAATGCGAACTTTCCTTATTCAATTCTGTAGTTAAGACTTCAAAATCTGTTGCGGAAAGTGTTTCGCTGCCTTGTTGCCGACGTATATCCCGCTGTGCCTTAGCTTCTTTTCTTTCTTTTTTGAGTTGTGTTAACTCTATTTCTGCTTGTTTTTCATGAGTTTTAAGTTGATTTTTGAGATCTAAAAAATGTGTATTCGTTTCTAAAATTTCTATTCGATGATTGATTTTAATGTTTTCTTTTTCTCCAATTTTATAAAAACCATCTTCAACTAATATATCAAAAACAGGCGGCACGAAACGGTTGTGATGATTCTTTCCCGCCAATTTGCCTGAAAAAGCAGCCAAATAGCCCACCTCGTTTTGTTGATTTTGAACCACCAAAACGCCAAACATTTTACCAATACCTGTTTTATCTTTTTCAAAACCGAAGTCATGCTGTGCTTCAATGTGGTTTTGGATATACGACTGTAACGCTTGAGCTGCCAAAAGACTCAAGGGATGTGGCTCGTAGTAAAAAGGAAAAGTAAATCGCGCGGGTAGAGCATATCCTTCAACGGATTCTTCAAATCGGGTAAAACAATCGAATGGGGTAGTAGCTATTTCTTTCTGTTTCAAACTATTATCAATCATGTATTTTTTTTAATAAACAACGGAGGGGTTAAACACTCGCTTTTTGAAAGTGAATGTAACCCCTCAGTATAAACTTAGAATGTATGAAAATTTCTTTATTGTAGAATCAAATCTTTTTCTTCCACCATACGACGCATATTGATAAGCGCGTAGCGCATACGACCCAAAGCCGTGTTGATGCTGACACGTGTCAAAGAAGCGATTTCCTTGAAACTCATATCGGCATAGTGGCGCAAAACAACGACTTCACGTTGTTCATTGGGTAAAGAATCAACCAAATAACGGATGCGTTCGTGGACTTGACTGCGCATGATGCTCTGTTCTGGACTTTCGTCAGATAAGCCAATGACATTGAAAATATCATACTCATCTGTTTCTCCAACCGTTGGACGGCGTTTGTCGCGACGGAAATAATCCACGCAAAGATTGTGCGCGATGCGTAATGCCCATTGAAGGAACTTGCCTTCATGGTTGTAACGACCTGAACGGAGCGTATTAATAATTTTGATAAAGACTTCTTGGAAAATATCTTCCGCCAACTGCGAATCTTTACAGAAGATGTAAATGGACGTATAAATACGTGATTTATGGCGGCGAAGTAAAATCTCGAATGCTTTCTCATTGCCGTTGAGGTACATGTCTATCAACTCTTGATCTGCGAGTTGTGCTGTGTGCGTAGCTTGCATACTGTAAATAATTTATCAGACTTGTGAAGGAATACTCGTAATTATTTAATGTAGAAGCTACTATCTATAGGCAATGAAATTTTAGTTATGAAATTAAGTTTCGAGAAAATGGAAAGTTTGTCTTGCGACTATTAATTAGGTCAAAGATAAAGCCAAATTTCCGAGAGGTGCAACATGCTTATTCCTTTTTCTTGCCTTTTTAACAAATATTTAACCAAAATACTCCTTTTTAGTTAGGGTTTGGTTTTAAAAAATTAACACTTAGTGAAATTATATTTCTTTTATGCGTAAAAAGGCAGTATTTATCTTGATAAATAATCAAATTTATTCCTTTTTGTTTGCTTTGGTCTTTTTAATTGAAAAAAGGGAAAGTCGAAAATAAAAAATGAGTTTAACACTGTTTTAGTTGAAATCTGTAAAATATTCAATGGTGTTTTTTGTCTTGTCCAATATTTTGTGAGAGTAAAGTGGTATCGGATATTAATGAAAAATCCAATACCACTTTAAAATTATTGGAAAATAAAGCCATTTGGCGCGACACCAACCGTTAGTTTCTTCTTTTCAGTTTTTGTTGTTGGGTCAATGATATATACCGCGCCTGATTGTTTGAAATCCAAAGCATCACCGCACCATAGCAAATTCGTTTTAGGGTCAAAACCCAAAGAATAAAGTGCCGTTGCACCCGTCGGTTTCAAAAAGACTGAGGGGGCAGTTGCACCAAAATTAAGCAAATCCTTAGTATAAATCTGATTGTTTGCAAGATAATAAAGGGTCGTTTTTGATTTATCCGCAATCAAACCTGACGCACCATAAGGCACATCGAATGAATACTCAACAGCACCATTCCGAATTTTGACCAATTTACCACTGCTTTTCAGGTATTCACCATAACACAAAATCCACATATCACCATTGGCATCTTGAACGATGCTGTTTGGCCCTAAACCGACTTTAATTTTTTGAAGAACAGTATCTACCCCAATTGTACTATTGATAATTGAAACAGTCGAATCTTTACCCAAACCACCACTATTAAGTACCCAAACACTACCAGTATTGGCATTACGAAGCATGCGGTCGGCACCTTTTCCTGTGGGAACTGTTTTAGCTATGGTTTTTGAAGCATAATCATAAACCAAAATACCACTTGTTGCACTATCCTTGCCCCATTGCGTAATATAAGCGCGTGTGGCATCAATCGGTAAAAAATAGCGTGGTAGTGTCAAGCCCGTCGCCAGTGTACTTTCATTAATAAAAGTTTTTGATGTGGTAACAATCATTTTATTGGCATTGTTGACGATTAAATAGGCTTTACCACTATACAAATTCATGGATTGCAACACATTGCCAATTGCAGCACCGTTATTGGCAGTACCATAAATATCGTTTTTGATAATGTCTGCATCACGGTCGTAATAACTCACTGTACCTGTGCCGCTACCAAAAGGTCCTTCGTTGGTGATAAAAACGCCTGTTTGATACAATTCAGAAGGCTTTTCGTCGCCTTTATCGCATGATGCAAGCATAAAAGTACAAGCAAATAGTATTGCCCATAAATGTGATTTCGAAAAAATCATAGTTTTATTTTTAAAAAAAAATTGGTAAAAAAACTAACCAAAACAGTCAAGGGGAAGTTGTAAAACATAAAAATCCCTTCAAAACGCCGCAAAGGTATAGAAATCAAAATCGTTCAATGTCCTTTTTTGAAAAATTACAAGGAGTAAACGAAAAAAGTGCTTGTGTTGTGAATTCAAATGCCTTTTGTTTCTCCATGATTTTTACTTTTGCATAAAAATTGCCCGAAGATGCCCACGATAACTTTTCAACCTTTGCAACGCATGTCTCCTGCGGAGTTGCTCGAATTTAGCCAACTCAACCGCAACCTTCAATGTGAACTCAACGCTAATGGAACGGTTGTTTTGAAAACTCCGTTGCGTTTGCGCTATACATCTTTAACGAATCACATCGTCAAAAAATTAGAAGAATGGAATGAAAACAGTGAAGATGGAGCGGTCTTGACTTCGCGAATCGGGTTTGTGTTGCGCAACGGTGCGATAAGACACCCCTCAGTATCTTGGGTCAAAAATGTGAAAATGGCAGCTCAAATTGAGCATCTGATTGAGCACGTACCCGATTTTTTTATTGAATATTTGACTGAATCTGAAAGCCTGTCATTGGCTCGCACACGTATGCAAGAGTACCTCAACAATGGCGCAAGGTTGGGTTGGCTCATTGATTTGGAGAACGAAACAGTTTATATTTTTCAAGAAAATAAAGAGGTTGAAACTGTACACGGTTTTTATAATCCGCTGTCAGGAGACGATATACTGAGGGGGTTTGTTTTGTCTTTGAAAAATTAAACCCGCATTAAAAGTCTATCAAGCACTTCATTTTTGCTGTTGGGACAACGACGAGGCGTTTAAAATATCTCTTCGATTCATTCGTCATTTTGGTAACGGTACATGTGTTTTGTAATGATAATTTAAAATGTCTCCTATGTTTTTAATTTATATCCTAATATTCTGTATTGACCTCTATATTTTTCAAGGCATAAAAACCTTGACAGCTAATTTTGAATCTGAAACAAACCGCAGACTGATTTATGGCATTTTCTGGGCGGTCAATATCGCTTTTATGTTGCTCATAGCCTTAGGTTTTTTAACTTTTGATAGAACCAAAGGCATGAAAACGTATCAAATTTGGGCTTTCAATGGTTTTATTTTGATGATGATTCCCAAACTTGTTTTTGCTGTTGTATTGCTTGGTCAAGATGCCGTGCGTTTGTTTGGAACAGTCGGAAATTATGTATTAGGTCAACCGAATACGGAGGGGGGGTATATGCCCGAACGTAGAGCGTTCATCAGCCAATTGGGTTTGGGCTTGGCAGCTATTCCGTTTGCCGGCATTATTTATGGCATGTTGAAAGGTAAATATGATTATACGGTGCATCGGCATACACTTTTTTTCAAAGATTTGCCCGAAGCCTTTGACGGTTTGACGATTACACAATTGTCGGATATTCATGCTGGCAGTTTTGACAATCCCGAAGCGGTGAAACGAGGTGTGGCTTTGGCAAATGCTCAAAAATCGGATATTCTCTTTTTTACAGGCGATTTGGTGAACAATGAAGCGACTGAAATAGAGCCGTATATGGATATTTTTAAAGCCTTAGATGCGCCGCTCGGCAAATTCTCAATATTGGGCAATCACGATTATGGTGATTACAAATGGTGGGCTTCTGCTGCTGAAAAATTGGACAATTTCAAGCAATTAAAAACGCACCACAAAACGCTGGGCTTTAAATTACTCCTCGATGAAAACCTTGAAATTGAGCGCAATGGTCAAAAACTATCGCTCATTGGCGTTGAAAACTGGGGATATGGCTTTGCTCAATACGGCGACTTGTCAAAAGCTATGACAGGCGTTGAACCAAACAGTTTTAAAATTTTGCTTTCACACGACCCGACACATTGGGAGAAACAAGTTAAAACATTAGATACGCCTATTCATTTGACGCTTTCTGGACACACACACGGCGCACAAATGGGGGTTGAAATCAAAAGTTTTAAATGGAGTCCAATAAAATACCGTTATCCAAAATGGGCAGGTTTGTATTCCGAAAATGAACGTTATTTACATATCAATCGAGGTTTTGGGTTTCTGGGCTTTTCTGGGCGTGTGGGTATTGCACCTGAAATAACGGTTTTGGAATTGCGGAGAGCGGTGTAAGGTTTTGAGCGACCCCTCAGTATAAAGCCTGAACCCCCTTGAAAACCAGCAGTTTTCAAGGGGGTTCAGGCTTTATATTCTTATATAAACAATCCTTCCTCAAGCGAATTGTTCTTGTCTCCCAATGATATTTTCCATGTACTAATCCGCTTTATCTACCTAAAATCATATAGATAAAGCGGAATAGCATTAGTTAATCCGCTTTATCTATATGATTTTAGGTAGATAAAGCGGATTAGCGGATATTATTCAGTTCTAACTCTATAAAATAGGGTAGATAAAACTATATCAATCCCTCCAAATCGCCCCCTTTTGCAAACAATTTATCCACCCGTTCCGCCACTTTTTTATCCACCACCAATTCAGGTGCATGATGCGGTTTAATGCGCGCATCAATCACCAAAGTACGGCAGCCCCAATGCTTATGTTCCACTGTTGCACCAATGCCGTGCAAGTCGTGACTTGGGTTGGCTCTTGTGAAAACAGACCAAACGAAGTTATTGACGTTAGCTGCCGTAAAAGCGGCATCATCAACCAAAAGTATTAATGGAATGTGTTGCAAATCAACCGTTTCCATGTATGTGCAAAATGATTCAGCTTGTTGATACCCGTCAGTATTTGATGTGAATTTAGGTGCTTTTATGGCTAAAATGCCACGTAACACGAACTTCAGTTCGTGATATTCTGGTGGCAATTCGAAATTATTTGGTAGCTCATTTTTCAATTCTCGACGCTTTTTTCCTGCGGCGGCAACGACCACTTTTGAGCCAGCATTCCAACCAGAACCTGAATAATCGAGGGTATCAATCGTCGTTTTTGTTTGAAAATGTAGGTCTCTTGATAGGTCAATGCGTTCTAATATGAAATTGAAAAAAGCGGGAATGTTTTTACTGGACAATCCGACCCCCTCAGTATCGGCAGCAATAAAAAGGAATTTTGCCAAACTCGTTTGTCCACTGCCCAGAATATGGTTCGCAATCGTCAAAATCTCTTCTGGCTGCGTTTCTCTAAAAGGCATATAACGCTCTTTACCAATGGCTAAAAGCAAGGGATGAACGCCCGCCGCATCAACGGCATGAATCTCTACAACACCAGGAAACTCATTGGGTGTCAATGGTTTAACAATATTGTGAATCATATATCCAAAACTTGAATCCTCGGCGGGTGGTCTGCCAACGACAGTAAAATGCCACAAAGGGTCTTTGCGATGATAGACTTTCAAAACGTCCATGACAGGGAAATCATGTTGCAAACTATAATAACCCAAATGATCGCCAAATGGTCCTTCGGGTTTTTTATCGCCTTTTCTAATGATTCCAGTGATGACAAAATCCGCATCCGCACTTAAAACAGACCCCTCAGTATCTTTGGCATAACGAAACCTTCGACCATTCAACATACCTGCAAAAGTAACTTCGGGCAGACCTTCGGGCAAAGGGAATATCGCAGAAAGGGCATGAGAAGGCGGTCCGCCAACGAAAATAGAGCATAAAAAAGGTTCATCGGGCAGACTGTTGTACTTGGTATGATGAACGCCAATGCCCCGATGTAATTGATAATGCAATCCAATTTCTTTATTGGTAAT
>JAYTMI010000454.1:0-2503 GCA_043728625.1 Saprospiraceae bacterium
TCTTTATCTGGTTTGCCTTTGGGAATATCCGCTTTTAGGTTTTTTATGAAAATATCTTTGATGTACCCAACAGGGCGACCTTGGTTGCGGTGTCCTAAGCGAATAAACAAAGCATTTCCAGTGTTTTTAGCAACAATATTTTTTATTTTTATGTCTTCAATAAAGCCACCATCCACACTTTCGAGGGCAATAGCAGAGCGATAGGTGTCATAAACATAGATGTTTTTGATACGAATATGCTTAAAACCGCCATACGAAGCTGTTCCAAACTTGATGGCACTGGCACTTGACCGCAGTGTACACCTTTTTATGACGATATTTTCACAAGCCGATTTGATGTTGTGGGACTTCAAACAAATGGCATCATCGGCAGAGTTGATGTTACAATCGGTCATTTTTACATTTCTGCAATCTACTAAATCAATACCATCGTTGTTCCAATAGGCGGTGCTTTCAACTTTCATTTTTTTAATCACCATATCAGAACATTGATGATAAGTTTGAACCCAACAAGCCGCATTTTTTATTGTAATGTCTTGAATTTTAATGTTTTGGCAATCCGACATTTCGATAATTTGAGGTCTTTGGCTTTCGTCGGGACGTGCGTAAGGTTTTATGTTTTTAGGCAATAATCCTGCTGCCATCATACGTTCCACATCAGCAGCTAAAGCTCTGCCTTGTCCGTCTATGATGCCTTTTCCTTCAATGCCTATGTTTTTTTGACCTTTTGCTAAGATAAGAGCATACCAATCATGCTTTTTGTAGTCATCACGACGTGTACTGCCGAGCAAAACACCCCCCTCAGTAATGTGCAACTTTACGCCCGTTTTTAACTCAATCGAACCTGTCAGAAACCGCCCTTTTGGGATAATGACTTTGCCACCGCCTTTTGTGGCGCAACTGTCAATGGCTTTTTGTATAATGTTGGTATTCAAGGTTTTACCATCTGGATTTGCTCCTAAATTCAAAATATTTATTTGAGCAAAAAGATGTGAGGATGTGATGATAAATAAGGAAATGAGCTGTTGAATTTTCATTTTTTGTTCATTATTGAATGACATTATTAAGAAGCCTCTTCGGATGTTTATGTCCGAAAAGGCTTTTTACAATATCACAAATATACATTACAGCTTTGTAAACCGTATTATTTCTGTTTGATTAATACTCAGGAAGTAAATGCCATCTATTATTCAACAACATCGGTCGTAGATTTTTCTGAATCATCCCCCTCAGTATTTTCATCAATTACATCAGTTACAACACCTTCTTCGATGATTTCTGCATCAATGATTTCTTCTACAACAATATCCTCAATCAAAGCGACATCAGCAATTCCTTCACCTTCATCTAATTTGATGATGCGAACACCTTGCGTAGCACGACCTTGTATGCGAATACTCGCCGCATCCATACGGATAGTAATACCCGATTTTGTCGTTACAATAAGGTCTTCTGTATCTTTAACAGATTTGAGTGCAACGACTTTACCTGTTTTTGCAGTGACATCCATTGTTTTCACACCCCGACCGCCCCGATTGTTGACAAGGCGATAATCTTCAACATCTGTTCGTTTGCCATAACCATTTTCAGAAATGACCATGACAGATGTTTCAGCATCGCCTTTTTCAATGGCAATCATGCCGATAACGATGTCTGTTCCGTCCTCATCAATCTCTAAACCTGCAACGCCTGTACTTGCACGCAACATCGGACGAACACGGCTTTCAGGGAAACGGATGGTTCGACCATTGCGGTTTGCAATCAATATTTCGCAATTGCCGTTTGTGAGTTTTACTTCAACCAATTCATCGCCTTCACGAATGTCAATGGCAGTGATACCACCGTTACGCGGACGCGTGAAATGCTCAACAGATGTTTTCTTGACCAAACCATTCCGCGTTGCAAAAACGATGAAATGCGAACTGGTAAACTCTTTGTCCGTCAAGTCTTTGATTTTGATATAAGACTTCACTTTATCATCCGCAGGCATCGAAAGGATGTTTTGAATCACACGACCCGACGATACTTTTGTGCCTTCCGGAATTTCGTAAGCCCGCAACCAATAACATTTGCCTTTTTCAGAGAAAAACATGAGATAATCGTGCGAATTGGCAATGAACATGTGTTCAACGAAATCTTCGTTACGTGTTTTTGCACCACGGCTACCACGTCCGCCCCTGCCCTGCGCCTTGTATTCAGACGTTGCTGTGCGTTTGATATAACCTAAATGCGAAATCGTCACAACCATATCTTCGGCTTCGATGAGGTCAGTCATCGAAATATCACCGTCGGCGTGTTCGATGTCTGTACGGCGTTCATCACCAAAACGGTCACGAATATTTGTCGTTTCTTGTTTGATAATGTCCCGACGCATACCTTCATCCGCTAAAATTGCTTTCAAATGCAAAATCAATTTTTGCAATTCTTCGTATTCATTCAGAATTTTGTCGCGTTCCAAACCTGTCAAACGTTGCAAACGCATTTCCAAAATGGCTTTCGCTTG
>JAYTMI010000455.1:0-3172 GCA_043728625.1 Saprospiraceae bacterium
AATAAACGAGAAAATTAAGGTCGCATCGGTAGGACAGGTGAGCGTGTAGTTACCGTCTAAATCGGTTAACGTGCCTTTGTCTGTGCCGTCAATGCGGATGCTGACACCCACCAAAGATTCTTTGGTGTCACCTGCCATGACCTTGCCCGAGACGGTAATGTCGGCAAGTAAGGATGTTTTTTCAGGTGGTGAAAAAGCCAAAGCAGATAACGTTTGGCACATAAAAAAGCAGAGAAAAAGGGTGTTTAAGTGAGTGTTTTTTTTCATTATGATAGGTTTTTGTTAAAGGAGAATTGGTGAAGTAAAAAAAAGTTTTCTTATTGGTAATTTTATAACATGGCTGTATTGTAGTTTAATGTTTTGATTTTGGTTGTGAATATAAAATATAATTCCAAATTTAGAAATCATAACGAACATTTACATTTATGCAAACGTTTGAAAAAAAATAAGTGCTGTTACCCCCCTCAGTATTTTATTCAGGTCTTGAGTCATTTGAACACCTCAATCCTGATTTTTCTAATGTTAATTTTGTAGAAGGCTGGACATATATTGTTGAAACAGCTTTGAAGGATTTTCTTACAATTTCAAAGTAGAACCCCGAATAATCAATTCAGGTGGTAAAATGATATTTTCTTTTTGCATCGTCGTCGTTTCAGAATTGTTTAGAAACAACCGAGCCGCCTCTTCTCCAATCAATTTGCTTGACCGATTAACTGACGATAGGGTCGGATTGAAGTAAGCAGCAAAAGGCGAATTGTCGAAACCAATGACTGCTACTTGTTCAGGAACTGAAAAACCCATGTCCAAAATAACTTGCATCGCAGCAATCGAAACGTAATCGTTGACCCCAAAAATGGCATCAGGTGGGTTGGGCAAAGACATCAAGCGGCGTGTCGGTACAACGGCACTTTCTGCTTTGAAATTGGTGTTAACAACTAAATTGTCTTCAAAAGGGATATTGTATTTCTCCAAACAGTCTTTGTAACCTTTGCAACGTTTCTCTGAAACGGTCAAACCGATGAGTCCTTTCAGATGTGCGATTCTGCGACACCCCCTCAGTATCAGATGCTCCGTTGCTGTAAATGCGCCCAAATAATCGTCAACTGTAATACTTGTCGCTTCCACACCGTCGTATTCACGGTCAATAAAAATGAGTGGAATATACCGGTGCAAGATATTTTCAAGGTGTTCATAATGTCCCGAATGGTAGGTTTCTTGCGAAACAGATAGAAAAATACCTTCAACGCGACAAGCCAATAATTTTTCAACATACTCTTTTTCAAGGATATAACTCTCATTGGTCACGCAAATAGTCAACATATAACCACGTGTTTGCAGCACCGACTGTAAGCCGTCCAACATCGCTGTTTCGTGAAAATGGCTAAGATTGGGTATGATGACACCTACTGTTCCCGACTTACTATGCCGCAAACCGAGTGACAAGGTGTTGCGTTGATAACCCATTCGGTTGGCATATTCCTGAATGTTTTTCCTTGTTTCCTCGTTGATGAGTGGGTGATTGTTCAACGCTCGAGACACCGTTGACGGCGAACAATTGAATTTTCGAGCGATGTCTTTGATTGTTATCGGATGGTTGCTAGTATTCATAGCCCAAACATAAGCAATTTTAGGGTCAAGGACGAAATTTAAAAAGTAAATTGACTGTTGAAAGTAAAAAAAAGAGCGTTTTAATGTGCAAAAGACTCCAAAAGAGAGGTAGTAAATATTACAAATAATCGAAATCATTTTTGCCATCTAAGGCTTGGCGTGCGGCAAGGAAAGTTTCTTTCTGCAATTTTAAGATTTTAAAATAGTGGTCGGTCTTATCATATCTAAAACGAGCGACGCGATCTGCCAAAATTTTCTCTTCATCTACTTCACCATTGAACTCAAACGCATGCGTTTCGTAGGCATAAGGCAACATCTCGGCAATCTTATTTTGTTTGAAACGGCGTGCCGACAACGCCAACGCCGTGCGCCAATTCTCATGCCCTTCTATGTGAATGGGTTCGTCAAAAGCCTTTAAAAAGTCAAAATACATTTGGGTTTCGTCGTCCTCTTCCTTCCAGTGGCCTAAACGTCTTTGATGATTGTAGTATGTAAAAGCCTCCTGCGTTTCAGTATCTTCAGTTATATTCACAAAATCCAAAGGGTTGAAAGCGTACAAACCTGGTCGTTTTTCAGATGATTCTTCGTTAGAGTCTTCGTTTGTCAATTCCGCCCAGTCGCTTTCCGTTTTGAGTTTTTCTTTAAGATCGTTATACTTAATTTTATAGCCTTCTGCCACATAAATCGCTTCCATTTCCCCGCGTAAGTCGGGCAAATCTAACCAAGAAATGGTGTGTTGTGCTTTATCAAAATAGGTATAGATGTCGGGCATAATGGCAGAATCGTAGGGCGTTTGTGCTGCATTTGACTTTATTTCTGCCTTTTGATTTCGTAAAAACTGACGATGATTTTTGTAGCCTTGGTAGTTTTGCCAATCAATATATTCTCCAAAAAGAGCTTCTGAATGGTCAATTTCTTCTTTCAAAAACCCTATACAAACATCCAGTTCTTCAGGTGTAATGGGTGGTATAAAAGGGCAAGTACGGATGTGATGCTGCCAATAAATGAAGTCTGCACAAATGTCCACAAAAGGTAATTGAACCAAACCTGCACGCCATTGGCATTGCAGGTTAAAGAGCTTTTTTTGTAGAACTATGTCAATATATCGGTCAGCATCGCTCAAAAATTGCATTTTATGCTGGTCGTAAGCTTCTCTATAATGTTCAATATTCTTAAAAATATCGTGTTTAATCGAAGCATATTCCTTGATGAAACGGTCGATACTGAGGGGGTTATGCTGGGCATAGTATGCCAGATAACGTTCATGCGATTTGAGATATTCTCTATGTTGCTCTTCTGTCCAATTGATATAGTTCATGGACTGCACATGTTTCCGTTTCATAAGTTTAAGATAAATGGACTCCAAAAGAAGCGCAAAGGTACAAAAAATGAGCAGTAGGTAAAATTGTATGTATATTTTTTTGTGCAAATATATTTTTTCAAAATTGGTGCCATAAAACATGAGACATCCCGAATTTTGTAACATTTAATTTAAAAGGTAAGACCCAGTAATTCCGAAGGAATTAAATATGAATAACCGTAGATGAAATCTACGGTAATGACA
>JAYTMI010000456.1:0-2268 GCA_043728625.1 Saprospiraceae bacterium
TTGTAGGCACGACAAAACTGACGTGCTTGACCGTAATCAATAACACGTTTACTATTAGGGTCAAGGTAAGCCCGAATAATATGTCCATAGCTTTTGTTACCTAATACTTTTTCGGCAACATCACCAACGCCCCGTCCATTGCGGTCATTTTTGACTATAGTTCCTTTATCTTCAAGTTGTTTGAAGATTTTTACGAATCGGTCATTGAGCATGACTCTATCTTCTCTTATCATAGCATTTCAGAATTTTAAATTAAGAAATATCTTTTTTATAGTGATTTAAAACATTTTCACTAATTAAGTGTCAAAGTTAAAACAAATGATTTTTATAAACAAATTTTTTGAATAAAAATATCAACTTTGTTTCAAAATATTTTGTTTTAACTTTCAAGAGCCTGATAATCAGTGTTTTGAATAATGATTTTCGAAAACACTTTACATTTAGTTTTATGCAAAAAAATCCAATTTGTTTTACCTCCCTCAGTATTGATTCGAAAAAGAACGGTCTGGCTGTTTTTTAATCGAAATGAATATTAGAAAACTAAAACAACAAACAAAATGTAATGGTGGAAATCCTAAAAAAGTCATTATTTCGACATAATAACTATTTATTTTGTTGGAAAAAAAGGATGAAAAACGTACTTTTACGCGAAGAAAATTCCATTTCAACTTGAATTTGAATTTTTTTTTCTATTTTCACAAATTCAAAAAACAGTAACTCGAATCTTTATCTATGGGAATTATCATTTCTCTACTCAATCATAAAGGAGGCGTCGGCAAAACGACAAGTGCGATTAATATTGGTGCGGGACTTGTCGAACTCGGTAAAAAAATTCTGCTCGTTGACCTCGACCCGCAAGCAAACCTTACGCTCTCGCTTGGTATCCCTCGTCAGCGTGTTACGATTTACGAAGCCTTGCGCGGTGAATCGGAGCCTGAACCTTTTACGGTTCGGGAGAACTTGGATGTCATCACCTCGTCGCTCGACTTGTCGGGTGCAGAAATGGAACTCATTAATGAGGCAGGACGCGAGTATATTCTTCGGGAAATGTTTGAGCCATTGACGGAAATATACGACTATATCATTATTGACTGCCCGCCGTCCCTCGGTCTCTTGACTTTGAATGCCTTGACGAGCAGCCATTATGTTATTATACCGCTACAAACCGAGTTTCTCGCCTTGCAAGGATTGGCTAAAATTAAGCAAGTCATTGACAAAGTAAAGTTTCGGTTGAACAAAAACCTTGAAATAGGAGGTGTTGTGGCAACAATGTATGACTCACGACGTATTTTAAATCGCGACGTTGTGGAAACAATCCATAAGTATTTTGGCGAAAAAGTATTTAGTACCTATATCAGAGATACAGTTGCGCTTGCAGAAGCTCCCGCTCAACGAAAAGACATTTTTATGTATCAGCCCAAGTCAGTTGGCGCAAAAGACTATATGAACCTTTGTCACGAGATTTTAGAACGTATGGAAAAAGTACCAGTTGAATGAAATTCGTGAAATTTATAGTAGTTTATAGGTGACAAATTTGAAATCATGGAATCATGAGTAAAAAAAGATTTTCAAGCGGACTCGATTCGCTTTTCGATAGTCCACGTGACGAAAAAGCTTTTGTCGATTCGGCAACTGCGGCTCAAGCACCGCCCCCCTCAGTATCTGAACTCGAGGCGGAGGTCAAAGCCGTTGTTATGAAACGCACGACGACTAAAAACTTTACGAGCGACCTCGATTCGTTGTTCCAAGAAGCGTTTTCGGAAGCTATTGGAGAACAAGCGGAAAAAATGCGCCGTGATATGGACGTAGATGATCCGTTCAGTTCCAAACGAAATAAGTATAAAAAACCTTTAGCTGGGCTCGATGCACTCATTCGTGAGACGATTGATACCTCTCTCGTAGGGCTTGAACATGCACCGATTAAACGGTTTACAATTATGTTTGAAAATAAGAAAATTGAAAAATTGAAAAATATAGCGAAACAAGAACGTGCCTTTGTCAAAGACCTTGTTGGTGATGTTTTGACGGAGTTCATTAATAATTATGAGCGACAACATAAATAAGGGAATGATGAATTATAAATGATGAATTATGAATTTGCAAAATGTTGATTCTCAACGGTTTTACAATTTCTAAAAGGAAAATAACATGTATCATCCCGAACTTTGGAACAAACTAAGTTCGGGATTTTTCATAAAATCGAGATGAAAATCGGCGACGAAAGCGACCATAAGTAGCGCAAATAAAGCTAAGCGAAGACGATAAAGG
>JAYTMI010000457.1:0-2104 GCA_043728625.1 Saprospiraceae bacterium
AGCATTTACATCTGAAAATTTAGAAAAAACGGCTTTTAATATCGGAAGACTTATTTTTTAAACACTTTCCAAGTAATGCACATCTGACACAGCCCTCAGCTTTTCTGCCGCCTGTTCCGCCGTAATATCGCGCTGTGGCATACCCAACATTTCATACCCAACCATAAATTTTTTGACCGTTGCCGACCGCAATAAAGGTGGATAAAAGTGCATGTGCCAGTGCCATTCAGCATGCTCGCCGTCATTGACGGGGCTTTGGTGCATACCTGCCGAATAGGGGAAACTGGTCTCAAAAAGATTGTCGTAACGGATGGTCAATTGTTTGATGATATTTGCCAAATTCTGTTTTTCTGAATCTGTAAAATCTGCAATAGCCGTTATATGACGACGACTAATAACCAAAACTTCGTAAGGCCAAACCGCCCAAAAGGGTACGACTGCCACAAAATCGTCGTTCAAACAAACGATTCTTTCCTTTTTTTCTAATTCTATTTTCAAATAATCAGAAAGCAGACTTCTGCCTGTTGCGTCAAAATGCTTTTTGAATTGCACTGTTTCTTTCGCTACTTCCATCGGCACTTCGCTTTGACTCCAAATTTGTCCATGTGGATGCGGATTGCTGCAACCCATGATAGCGCCTTTGTTTTCAAAAATCTGAATGTATTTTATCCATTCATTTCTTGACAATTCTTCAAATTCTGCTTGCCATAAGTCCACCACTTTTGCAATATCTGCCTCTGCCATTTGCGGCAACGTCAAAGCATGATTGGGTGAAAAACAAATAACTTTACAGATGCCTCGTTCGCTTTTGGCTTGCAGCAGGTTTTGTTCACTATAAGTTCCGTCCGGCGTATCGGTCAATAAAGCCGAAAAATCATTGGTGAACGAATAGGGCGATGTATAATCTGGGTTAGAAGAGCCGTCAGCCCTTGTATTGGTTGGACATAGATAACAATTGGGGTCAAAAGCAGGGCGATTTTCGGGTGGCAATGCCTCG
Organism: Saprospiraceae bacterium; assembly: GCA_043728625.1. Taxonomy (GTDB): domain Bacteria; phylum Bacteroidota; class Bacteroidia; order Chitinophagales; family Saprospiraceae; genus JAAFJT01. The sequence goes on from JAYTMI010000457.1 coordinate 998, forward strand.
ACTTTTCCTTGCCAGGGGCGTTTGGTACGATGCGGCGATACCAAAACCCATTCGCCTGTGAGCATATTGAGCCGCTGATGCGGGTGTTCCTTGTAATCGAAATTGTTTGTCATGATTAATTAGCTATTCAGTTATTCAACTATTTTAAAGCGGGTGTAGTGGCAAATAATTCCATTTGATAAATTGCCACTTCATTGAGTTTTCGTAAACGTTCGGCTTGTTTCATGCCTTCTTTGATGAAATGAGCGTTTAAATTTTCCAAATTCACTAAAACCAGAAGTTGTTCTGTCGATGCATAGTCTCTGATATTGCCTTTCAATGTTGGGTTTGCTTCTTTCCATTGTTTTGCAGTTATGCCCAACAAAGCAACATTCAATGTATCCGCTTCATTTGCATATACGATACCTTCTTTTTTCGTATCCGCTAATCTTGGTGGTATTAGGTGTAATTTTACGGCATCGGTATGAACACGGTAATTTACTTTTGCAAGCGTACGATTTAAACTCCAATCCAGTTCAAGTTTTTGCTCTTTTGCTTCTGTTTCTTTCAGGCGTTGAAATTCCTTAATCACATATAATTGGAATGGTGGACTAACCCAATAACAAAAAGCCAATGCGATGTCTTTGTGTGCAAATGTACCACCACCATAACGTCCTGATTTGGTTATCAAACCAATAGCATTTGTTTTTTCTATCCATTTACTAGGTGACATGACAAAACGGTTATGCCCTGCCTCATTTTTAACCTCGTGTAATTGCACGAGGTTAAAATTTGAGTTGTTCAGTTTTTCCCAAACTTCCAAAAACTCAATCGTGTCTTTGTTTCTAATCCAATTTGAAATAACGTCTGCGGGTAAGTCTGGATTGACTTTTTTAGCAATATCCGTCAATGAAATATAATCTTCAAGCTCTTTTGATGTGAAGAAAGAAATATCATTACCCTCTACGTGGATTGTCTTTTTTGCCATTTTCATCATTTTAAAAAGTAAAAGGACTGTTTTAGGAACGCAAGCGGCTATTCTATAATTGAGTCCAGAAATGTTGGGACAAAAACAGAAGTGCCATCTTCAAGCGCAATCACATAACTTTTCATGTCTAATTGCATCGC
>JAYTMI010000458.1:0-2029 GCA_043728625.1 Saprospiraceae bacterium
AATATAAAAGAACTACCCCAAATGAGAGTGAGGACGGCGAAAAGTCCCCAATTCATGATATTTTTCATGGTGCAAAGCAACAGTGTTTTTTTAAGATTCTCGGGTATTCGGTAATAAAATAATATCTGTTGAAAAGCACGTTTGACTAAAATACTGAGGGGGTTATTGCGTCAAGACAACTCTAAAAACATCTTTCGCATTGCTTATAGTCATAGCATTCTTTTGTTTGATATATTTTACTTCTTCGGTTGATGGCTGCCAATACTTTTTTCCCGTTTTTTCATTTAGTTTTGTTAAAAACAATATAATTTTATTAGAAGGGGCAACTACAGGACAGTTATCACAAAAATTTGCTTGTTTGGGTATGTCCTCACCCATAATACTTTTCCAATCCTTTTGCGTCACTTCATTTTTACTGATTAAAAAATCATTTATTTTGTAAGTAGTAGGTTTATCATCAATAAACATATCATCAGACTGAAAAAAGCCGCCTTTTACCGCCACCATTTGTCCTTCAAAAGGGTCAGTAAACCCACTTTGAGATGTTTTTACTGAGGGGGGTAAAGCCACTCCTTTTTGATTATCGAGGATGACATTTTGTATTTTCTCCTTTCCGCTTGTCCAAAGCGGTTGAATGACATAAGCATTGAGTATCCAAAGCCCAATAAATAAACCAATGATAATTGCCCCAACAGCGACATTGATTTTATTGATTTTCCAATTATCCGTGTCTGTTTCTACTGGTTTTGTAGCAATTTTGGGCGTTTCTTCGGCTTTCGGTTTAGGGTCTTTTTTAATATTGGTCTTTGGTTCAAGCTTTATTTCAATAGGTTTCGGTGGTTTTACTTCTATTTTTGGTTTTGGATTCAAAAAAGCATTGGCTTCTTCAATGTATTGACCGTTTGGAAATTTATCGAGATACGCCAACATACCTGTACGTGTGTGCGGTGTTTTTGCCCATGTTTCCCTGTCTTCTGCCGCTTCCAAACGTTCTCTTGCTTCTTTTCGATAAGGCGAATCCGTGTTTTTTTGCCAAAATTGAAAATAAGCATCGGCTGTATTTGTACGTTTAGTCCGTTCCCACAAGGCGGAATGTGCCTTTTCATCGTTTTTCAAGTGAAAATAGAACTGTCCGCCTTCATGTCCTCGTACTTTTAAGGGTTCACCACGTGGCGTTTGGTCGGCATTGGCGGAAACGATTTCCATCATTTTGGCACATAATTCAGCTACGCCCAATGCTTTGTCATTCTTTTCCAATAAATCCAACAATTTGGTAGCGAAAGGGCTGTTTGTACCTGGTTTGCCATCATCCACAATTTCATTCCGTCCTGCGGTCAATCCCCAACGGGACGCATCGCGTTCAAGGCGTTGAGAAATATCTCGGTTCGCATCTCGTCCTGAAAACAACGTTCCAGAAAAACAGGAATCGGCAATGAGAAAAGTATGGTGGCTCGGGATGGCATTTAACACGTCTCTAATCGTGGAATTGGGTAAATAAGTGTCAAAAGCACCGCGTTCTGCATCAACAGGAATCCAATAACCTTGTTGAAACACTCTATCAAACTCGCCATGACCAGAAAAATAAATGATGAGATTGTCTTCTGCATTGACCTTTTCCGCTAATTGGCGAAATGCTCTTTGAATATTGCGGCTATTGGCTTCTGCATCTAAGAGCGTTGTGATATTATCTGTCTCAAACTGGTATTTTGTGGTCAATAATTGAATGAAATCCTGCACATCTTTAACGGCATTTTTCAATTTTGGACAATGCACATAGTCGTTGATGCCCACCGCAAAGAGGTAGTTTTTGCCCATTTTTTGTATTGTTTCATTATACTGAGGGGGGCGACCAATTGCACCTTTTTCAGCCATGCGAGTAGGAGAATTTGTTTCAAAAAGAAAATACAAATATAAAAAAAATGATTGAAGTAAACATGAGACATCCCGAATTTTCTAACAAAATAAATTATCACTTGAAAAGCGTCAACTATCCCAATTCCGAAGGAATTACTGGGTCTTACCTTTTAAA
>JAYTMI010000459.1:0-4126 GCA_043728625.1 Saprospiraceae bacterium
GTTGACTTACGTCCTAACATACTAATGGTTTTGGGGATTGTCGGTACGATAACATTGTTAAATACTGGAGCTTGATTGTCTGTTACAACGACGTTGAAAGAGCAAGAAGAACTATTGCCCGCCGCATCGGTCGCCGTAAAAGTCACGCTGCTTGTGCCAACTGGGAAAGTTGAACCATTTGCCAAACCTGCCGTTTGCGCCACTATTGCACCACAATTATCCGTTGCAGTTGCTGTTGCAAATGTTGTAACTGCCCCGCAAACATCTAAATCGGTGTTTTTACTGAGGGATGCAGGACAAGTAATAATTGGGTCTGTAATATCTCTTACAACCACGACGGCTATCGCATATACTGCCGAATTATCATAATTAACGGTATTGCATTGATAATCCAACGTGTTAACCATCGAAATGTAGTAAACACCTGGTGTAGCGGGTGCTGTAAATGACGTATTTACGGGTGTACTCGCAACTGGATTCTGTCCGCGTAAACAAGAAATGGTCGTTTGTGTACCCCCTAAGCCGATTTGGTGGAACGTTACACAACCAGGGCAGTAAGCCCCAGAGAAATTCATGAGATGTTTAAAAGAGATAGTAACAGTTGAATTGGGGATGACTGACGCGACATTCGTTCCGCCATTTAATTGAACATTGTGAAAAGTGGAAATATAAGGCTGCCCGCTGATGACGGCTGGTGATGGGGGTGTTGTAAATGTCGTGGCACATACTTGGGCGTATGCACTGACAGACAATAGCATGCAAAAAGCAAATATGCAGGCAAGTGTACATTTACTTTTCACGCGATGAAAAGTTAGCTGGGACAGCTTTGTGAAATCATCCCTAAATGACGCATGGATAAGTTGACTGCCCGTGTCAACCGCCTTGTCTGACTCTGAACTGCGGATGTGCATCCGACAGGAGTCTTGAAACAGAAGTTTGTCGATGTTTGACATGATGTTTGCTTTAGTTAATGAAAAAAATTGTTATAATTAGCAAAAATTAGAAGCTATTAATATAATAATCAAACCCAGATAGATTGGATGAATGGTGTATGATGGCTTGAGTTATCGGCATTCGGTCATAGTAAGTATAGCAACGGTCAATCAGTTTGTCTTTATTAAAATGGCTACAATAGTTCATAAAGAGTTCAACTGTTTTACCATCCCTAAAAACCATATTGCTTATAAAGATGGAGAACACATATACGCCTGCAAGATTTGACACTTTGAGTTTTTGGGGACTGACAAAAGGGGCATGAGTGAAACCCCAGAAAACGCATGTCTTGATATGGTGGCTTTCTCGCCAGTATCGCCAATAATTTATCACTGCTGACTTACCAACGAGTGTTGTTTGATGACAAACGCCTGTGTCGGGGAAAGTATATTCGATATCTTCAGATAGCATATCTGACCATGCCTCTATATCAAAATCACCTTGTTGCGTAATCGCTTTTTCCGCCATTATAACATAAACTTCAGTCGCCTTCTCTACATCACTATTCTGTTTACTTGGATTAGCACAAGTTAGAAGCAATAACATCAGCAAGAATGTTATTACCAATAGGGTTGGGATGACTCTGTTTTTCATAAGTGTTTACATTTTGGATGAATGTCTTAATCGACTTTACAAAGGTCGAGTGAACATATTTTTTTCTGTTGGTACATTTGGTCAAAAACTTAGACTATTTGACCAAAACTTAGACTATTTGACCAAAACTTAGGTTTTTCGGGAATTGGCCAACTTTTTCGAGTTTTAAAAAAAATGAATGGGAACAATCATGTAGAAATGCTGTGAGTGGGTGCTGTATAGGAAAGTCATTCACTTGGCATGTTGCTTGCAAGCAATTAGGTTCTATCGAGATAAAAAGTTATCTATTTCTGTATATTGAATACTGGATTTAACAAACCTACTTTTTGTAGAATGGCTTGAAACCGTTTGTCATTGTGGAGAAATGTAAATACGGGAGATACTTTTATGTAGTCGGGTAAAAGGTTTTTATCAATACCCAGTTCAAGATATTTTAAACATTGTTCCTTATTTCCCAACCCCGCATAGACCGTTGCAAAAGCTGGATAGTTGTCCACCGTTTGAGGCAACATTTGAAGATATATGTTAGCGGATTCTATTTGCCCCAGTTGAGCTTGTGTATAGGCAATCATGACCCCTATTTGTCTTAGTTGGGCATTCAATTCTCTTGATCTCTTAAATTCTTTTAAAGCCTTATCGTAATCTTCCAAGTTGAGATAATAAAAAGCGACCGCCCAGTGGAAAAAAAATGAATTATCAAAGAGAATTTCACCGTTTTTGATGGCTTCTTGGGCAAGGTCAAACCTCTTAGCATAGGAACAATTTCCTATATGCCCAACCAAAGCAAGAGATTGCAACGGATCCAAGGCAACCGCTTTTCTACTATACTGAATAGCATCATCGAATTTTCCAATAGAGCGCATGACTAAGCTGTACCAATAATTAATCTGGACATCGTTAGGACTGTATTTCAAAGCAATTTGAAAAGTCGTTATGGCTTGTTCCCATTTGTTCTGATTTCTATAAATATTAGCCAAAACCCCATAAGCCATACCATTCTCCGAATCAATTCGTATCGCCGTCAATGCCGCTTTCTCAGCCAATCTGAAACTCGAATCAAGGGACATGTGTTGAAAATCCCCCAAGGCAAAATAAGCCGATGCTTTATTGGCATAAGCCATTGAAAAATTAGGGTCAATAGCAATAGCTTCATCAAATTTTAAAAGACTGGCTTCTATTTTTTCCTTTTCTCGTGTTAGTAGCAGTTGTCTGCCTTGCAAATATTCATTGTTAGCATCAGGATGCGCTGTTGGTACTTTATCTAATTGATTCGTTAATTGAGTACTCAATCTCTGGTTCAATTTGACGGCTATTTCCTTAGTTACATTATTCAGAAAGGCAATAACATCTTCGGTGTTGCCATCATGACTTTTCGTCCACACAACTCTATTCGCGTCACCCTGTATGAGATCTAAACTTACCCGCACTTTATTACCAATTTGCAAAACCGAGCCTTCAAGGATATAACTTACCTGCAATTCTTGGGCTATTTGAGGAATCGTTTTTTTTGAGTCTTGAAAAAGAGACGACGACGATCTTGAGATGACTTTTAGGCTTTCGATAAGTGCCAACGACGAATAGACTTGCTCCATAGCACCCTCCACAAAAAAGGCAGTTTCGGGTGCTCCCAAACTTTTAAAGGGTAAAATAGCAATCGAATTTTCATTGCTCCCAGTCTCCGAGACCCCCTCAGTATTTAATGCCTTGCTTCCCTTTTGCAACAAAAAAAAACCTACCGCAAATATCAGAAGAACGGTTATACTCAATCCAAAATACAGGTATTTTTTGGAAAGATTTTGAGATATATTATTGACTACAATAGCCTCTAATCCGACCACATCACTTATTATTTTTTCATCAGGAACAAGCTTTAATTTCCGATATTCCATGGGGCTGATACCAAATTCTTTCGTAAAGAACTTGCTAAAACTCTGTGGGCTATCCATACCAATTTGATAGGATATTTCAGCAATTTTAAGGTCGGAATTGTCTAACAGTTCTTTGGCTTTCAAAAGTTTTCTCTGACGTATATACAACGATATAGATAGCTGTGAGTGTTCCTTCACCAACCGAAACATGTGTGAACGACTCAATCCCAACTCACGATAGTAATCATCTGTCGTGAAGTTCGGATTGTCTAAATTATTTTCTATCAGTTGATTTAACTTTTCTAACCATTCATTCTCAGAATATGTCATTTGGTGATGCTATAATTGGTCTATTTTGCATAATGATGTTTAATAACGGACTCCTTTATTTTCCTGCACAAACTTAGCCAAATTTCTATCCACAATGTTAAACCTCGATTATTTTTTTTTCAAATACCCTTCCTTATAACGCAGCAATGCTTCTAAAAAGTAATAATCCGCATACGTCAATGGTGAATCCACTTCCGATTTGGCTGTTAAATGACCGACGCAGTGCATCAACAAAAAGCCACCTCCGCAGTATTTTCTTAAAGCTTATTGTTTTACAAACGTCACTTGCTCCATTCCTACTCTTAGGAAATACGTGCCTTGCGGCAAAGTGGAAACATCAA
>JAYTMI010000460.1:0-2164 GCA_043728625.1 Saprospiraceae bacterium
GATGCACTTCATTAGTGGTTATGTAAAACGACTGTTTGTTCTTTGATAGCTGTACGCTTTGTACTTCAAATGAGCCTTTGGTCAATTGCGTTTTTTTGCCAGACGACAAATCTGATGTATAGAGATGTGCATAACCATCTGCTTCTGATTGAAAATAGAGTGTTTTATTGTCGCCTAAAAAGCCGATTTCATTGATTGGACCACCAATCCAAGCCTCATCTCGTTGTCTGTCAATCAACGTAAGCGACTGATTTGCAACATTTAATTGCATAATCCAACGGTCTTTGTTGTCCAAACTTCTAAGCACAACAACGGCATATTTCCCATCGGGGGACCAAAGTGATTCGCTAAAAAACACCTTCCGTGGTTCGGGCTTTTTTTGTTTTGCAGTATCGGGTTTTGTCGAATAATCCTTTAAATAATCGGGTTTGTCGTATATGCCTTCTATGTTTTTTGTCGAAACTTGAAGCATCGTATCTTTGTTGATATCATAAACCCACAGTTCATAAGTACCTCGCTGTACGCCTACTTTTGAACGTGCTGTGATGTCTTCCGTAAAGCCTGATTCTGTTACATAATTGGGTACAATTGTTCGTTTTTCATTGGCATTGAGTTGCGTTAAGCGATAAACGATATAGTTTTCATCAGGGCTTAATGATTGATTATCAGCGATTTTTGTATCAATAAAAATCTCTTTGGGTCTTTTTGGCGCATCTGCTTTGGTGTTTTTTTCGGCTTCTTGTTTCTTATCGGCGCGTTGTTTCAGAATGTCAAATAAAGACAATTGGTCTTGTTTCAACCACTTTTCTTGTTCCGATAATTTAGGTTCAGGTTTGGCTGAACCTGTTTGAAAATTGGTCAATTGTGCTAATTCACCCGTAGCAATTTGGATGCTGTACAGATTATTGTTTTTTGTAAAGAGCACTTTGTCTTCTTTTTGATTAAACTTTGGATTGTTTTCAATTTCAAGGGTACTCATCAGCGTGCGTGTGGTCATTGCAACACAATCAAAAAGGAAAATATCGCCGTTTTTAACATACACTTTTTTCGTTTGGTCACGGTTGTAAATGCCTGATTGTGAAGGCAATGCCCTCCGAATTTCAGGAGAGGCTTTAACGGGTTTGTTATTAGTCAACGTCACGGCATACAACGAATCTGATTTGTTATGTTCTGGATTCCAACTAAAATAGAGTGTTTTGCCATCTTCTGACCAAAACGGATTAGAAGGCAATGCACCAACAGATTCTTTGGGGTCTGCCATAATTTGCTCAATGGACAGTTGCGCATGGGCTGACGTGAACAGCGTAAAAACGAGGATAAAGGTGTTGAAGAATTTCATTTTGATTGATTTGATTTTAATTTTTTAAACAGCCAAAAGTAATATTTTTTGGATGATTTTAAATTCAAAACAATTGTTTTTCGACCCCCTCAGTATCAGACCTCTTTTTCTTGCCAAGCAATTAGCATAATAGGTAAATAGATATAAAGTAACATGGTAATACAAAACAGGAGTATAATAAAAGTCCAAGCATCGTCTTTAAAGTACTGATAGCCAGCGGGTAAAATGAGCATTATAGACGATATGAGAAATTGATAAGCATCACGTTGGGCTTTTATGCGTACGAATGCTTGTCTTTCATCAAGTTTACTGTCCTTAGCTGCAATAAAGAAAACATCGCTTCTCGATTTTATAAAAAAGACAATTGACCCATTAAGGATAAGCAATCCCAAGGGTATAAACCACAAAAAAGTCATTTGTAATTTTTCTGCAAGTAAGTATAAGGTGATAAATGGAGCCATTAATGTTATGAAAAAAATGACAACCAACACACGCCTGTTTTTTAACGAAAGGGTTTTAATGTTATCCATTTTTCTTTGATTTTAGTTGTTTAACAATTCCTCTGAAAGAGATTTAAAAGGTGTTTTTGAAAAGATTTTTTCAATCGGTAAACCGAATAAAGCACTAATGCGAAAGGCTAAATCCAAACTGGGATTGTACTCGCCTCGTTCCAAATACCCAATGGTTTGGAAATTGACTTCGAGTTTGTCTGCCAATTCTTTTCTACTCCAACCTTTGTCTTCACGTAAAAGGCTGATGCGATTGTAGATGGTTGTATTTTCTTTTGACATTTTAGTTGTTTAATATTATGATGCAAATATGCAG
>JAYTMI010000461.1:0-2358 GCA_043728625.1 Saprospiraceae bacterium
CTAACTTTTTTTTGAGATACCTCTAAGTAAATATGGCTTTTAAGCCTTAAAAAATTGCTAAAACGAACCATTTCAGCCCGTTCAATGATAGAATCTGGATGTCGTCACAGGCATAGGCGCAGGGCTACGTTCTCATGTTCGCCAGAGAAGGTGTAAACGTTTTTGGTAGCGACATTAATCCCGCATTAGCCGATTTGGCTTATATTGAATTGATAATTGCAGAATGACACCCTTTTTGTATCTTTGAAAATCAAACTATTACGCATCAACTATTGCTGCCATTACTTACCTTTTTAATGTCGTTATTATGAAAAAAATTTCCCTTTTTATCGCAACGCTTCTATTCATTTTACCCCCCTCAGTATCAGAGGCACAATCAACGTCGAAAAAAACGCGCACGATTGTGACGACCGATGGCGAATTAGACGACGTTGATTCCTTCATTCGCCTACTGCTTTATGCCAATGAATTCAGCATCGAAGGCTTGATTATCAGCAGCTCGCAATGGCACTACAAAGGGGACGGCAAAGGCACAAAGTTTATTTCCGAAATGGAAATGACTAAAAAACTATATGGGGAACGGACTGAATTGCGCTGGCCTGGCACGCAATGGATTTATAATTTGGTAGAGGCTTATGGCAAAGTGTATCCCAATTTGAAACTACATTCGTCGGATTATCCAACAGCAGAGCATTTAAACAGCCTTATTCGCATTGGCAATATTGATTTTGAAGGCGAAATGGATAAAAATACTGAGGGGTCTGATTTTATCAAAGCGAAGTTGTTGGATGACAACATGGAACCACTTTATCTGCAAGTTTGGGGCGGTACAAATACCATAGCAAGGGCGTTGAAATCCATCGAAGACGAGTATAAAAACACCGACAAATGGCAAGCTGTTTACCAAAAAGTGTGTCAAAAAGCCATTATTTATGCCATTCTCGACCAAGATGCGACCTATCGAAAATACATTTCCAAAAATTGGAAAGACATCAAAATCTATTACAATTCAAAGCAATTTTGGTGTTTTGCGTATTTCTGGAAAAGGGCAGTGCCAGAGCAAATGCACCCTTATTTGCAAGGCACATTTATGGGCGATAAAATCATCAACAACCACGGTGCCTTAACCAAAATGTATTACAGCTATGGCGACGGCAACCCGCCTGCGGGTGAAATAGAGGATATTTACAGCGACCCTGCTAAGATTAAAAACAACCAGTGGGGCAGTTTCACACAATATGATTTCATTTCAGAAGGGGATTCTCCCGCTTTTTTACATTTGGTCAATACTGGTTTGGGTAATCTCGAAAACCCTCAATTCGGTGGTTGGAGTGGTCGTTTAATTCAATCAGACTCCATGCCCAATCGTTGGGAAGATGGCGAAAAAGCAGCTGATTTTAACCCTTATACCCAAAAACCAGACTTAGCGTATGCCCAAGCTCGATGGGTACCGACTTTGCAAAATGATTTTGCAGCACGGGCTGATTGGTGTATTAAGGATTTTAAAAATGCCAATCATCCGCCAAAAGTCATGTTGAAACATGCTAATGTTTTAACTGCGAAAACCAATCAAAAAATTAAATTAAAGGGCAAAGCCAATGACCCTGATGGTGATAAATTAACTTATAAATGGTGGCAATATGAAGAAGTAGGCACTTATACAGGCAAAATTGCGATTAAAAATGTCAATCGTGTGAAGGCTTCCTTTATTCTACCCAATGATATTAAACAGGGCGAAACGATACATCTTATTTTAGAAGTGAGTGATTCGAAAACACCGCAACAGACTCGTTATCAAAGAGTTATCGTTAAAAGCGAGTAATTTTTTTTATTAAAATAAGGATGAGTGTTTAACAATTGTCCTCATAATCACAATCAATTTTATTGCTATAAACACATGAAAAAACATGCTTTTTTAGTTGCCTTTTTAGGGTGTCAATTATTTCTTTTTGGGCAAACAGTTAAAGAAAAACTCCTTTTCGGCGTAGCCTACTACGACGAATACATGCCCTATGACCGTCTCGAAAAAGATGTGAAAATGATGCAAGAAACGGGCATAAACGTTGTCCGCATTGCCGAATCCACCTGGAGTACCGTTGAACCACAAGACAATGTATTCGATTTTTCGCATATTGATAGAGTGCTGGATGCCATGCACAAAGGCGGTATAAAAGTCATAATCGGCACGCCGACTTATGCTGTACCGACATGGTTGGTGAAAAAGTACCCCTCAGTATTGGCGACAACACCGCAAGGACAAAGGCAATATGGTGCACGTCAAAACATGGATATTACCAATGAGCATTTTCGCTTTCATGCCGAGCGTGTGATTCGCAAAATCATGGAACACGTCAAAAA
>JAYTMI010000462.1:0-2930 GCA_043728625.1 Saprospiraceae bacterium
ACCCGATTGTAAAGTGCCAATTTCAAACATTTGGCGCACCATTTCAAGGGAATCTATGGTTTCTTGGGCTGTTTGGGTCGGAAAACCATACATCAAATACGCATGAACCATGATGCCCGCTTCCGTAAAATTGCGGGTCACTTGCGCGACTTGCGCCACTGTTACGCCTTTTTGAATCAACGCCAATAACCTATCAGAAGCGACTTCCAAACCGCCCGAAATAGCGATGCAGCCAGAGGCTTTGAGCAAGCGACATAAATCACGTGTGAAACTTTTTTCAAAACGGATATTTGTCCACCAACTCACCGTCAATTTGCGTCTGATAATTTCAAGAGCCAAAGCGCGCATCAAAGCAGGTGGCGCGGCTTCATCCACAAAATGAAAGCCATTTTGACCTGTTTGGGCGATTAACGCCTCAATTCTATCACACAACAAATTGGCTGCAACAGGTTCATACAACTTGATATAATCCAAAGAAATGTCGCAAAACGTGCATTTTCCCCAATAACAACCATGCGCCATCGTCAGTTTGTTCCATCGTCCGTCGCTCCACATGCGGTGCATGGGGTTCACAATTTCAATGACGGAAATGTATTTATCCAACAACAAATCGCTGTAATCGGGTGTGCCGACATCGGCTTGTTTATAGTCTTTTGTAAAACTGTTATTGATGTATTCGACTTTTCCATTGATGAGCGTAAAGGTGCGTTTTAAAAGTTCAACAGGGTGTTTTCCGTCAATATGTTCCAATAAATTCTCAAAAGGTGCTTCGCCATCGTCGAGTGTGATAAAATCAAAAAACTCGAATACACGAGCGTCCGTCAAAGACCGTAATTCTGTATTCGCAAAACCGCCGCCCATGACGACTTTTATATCGGGATGAAACTTTTTGAGCCATTGCCCACAACGCAACGCACTGTATAAATTGCCAGGGAAAGGAACGCTAATCGCCACAACTTTTGGTTTAATTTCAGAAATACCCCCCCTCAGTATTTTGATGAAAATAGTGTCAATATAGGTGTAATCTGCTTGTAAAGCGGCGTATAATTCATCAAAACTGTTTGCAGACCGCGCCAAACGCTCTGCATAACGGCTGAATCCAAAATGAGCATCCACACATTCCATGATTAAATCCGACAAATCTTCAAGGAAAAGTGTTGCCAAATGTTTTGCCTTGTCCTGCGTTCCCATAGTGCCAAAAGCCCATTCGAGGTCGTAAAGTTGTTCGAAACGAGCCGCTTCGGGTAAAAAATCCTCTTGACAAATGAGGTGTGAAAGTGTCGGGTTTTTACCTTGTAAAAACAAAATAACGGCATCAATGGCATGAATATAGTCTTCTTTCAAGGCAACAATCCGTTGCGCATTATCAGAAAGCGTTTGATTACAAAATGCTATTTGAGCAAATAAATCCGTCAAACCTTGTTTTGAAAACAGAGCTAAAATAACTTCAATGCCCAAATCTGCCTGAAAAGAAGAGATGTTTTTTGTATTCAAAAAGCCTTTGATATACGCTGTGGCTGGGTACGGCGTATTCAATTGTGTGAAAGGTGGCGTTATTAAAAAGACTTGATTGCTCAAATTTGTTTTATTTTGGCATAAAAGTAGGGCTATTTTCGAGAAATAGGGCAAAACTAAGGATTGATACTGAGGGGGTATTTATTTTAAAAGAAAAGCTGATTTTTTTTATGCTTGTTATATTTACGTGATAAAATTAGCACAATTTTGTACTCAATAAATTCTTATCGCATTCACACAGGTATTGTTCAATATTTTAAAATGAGTAAAATGAAAAAATTATCTATCAGCCTAATGGTTATTCTTTTTAGTGTCCTTGCGTTTTCTTGCAAAAAGGAAGTAACTAACCCACCGTCAACGACTATTACAGACGGTTTAACGACCATTTATCAAGGCACTTTTACAGGTTCTGCGCATACGACGACTGGAACCGTGAAACTGACAAAAGATGCAAGTGGCAAAAAGTATCTTGTTTTTGATAATTTCAAAACAGATTCAGGACCCGATTTGAGGGTTTATCTGTCAGAGGATTTAGGTGCGTCGAATTATACTGAAATCACGAATAAAGTCATTAACGGGAGTTATCAACTGAATGTGGATGCAAGTGTGGATACGGACAAAAAGCGCAAAGTGTTGATTTGGTGCAAGGCTTTTTCTGTTTTGTTTGGCAGTGCTGATTTGAAATAAATCAATGTTATTTTGAATGAATCGCTGCATATAATTGCACCTTCGCTACTGAGGGGTTCATGGGATTGCCATTGAGCATCAAAAGATAACATGCCAAAGCCGATATTTGCCAATCGGTTACGAGGTGCTCGCCATTGTAACGATAGATTTTTTTAAAATTATCATTGATAGGAATATCCAAAGCAGAACACACCTTAAACGTCCGAAAAAGCGTATCGGTAAAATCGCTTGCCGATATATCCCCACCCATACGCTCCATAATGTCGCTCGCGTAGTAAGCCAATTTTTGACGATGTTGCGTCTGCCTAATTTGTTGCGTCGCTAAGACTTCGTCGAGATAATCATATATTTTTAGCATCGTCTCATTATTGGTGAATTGTGAATAAATAAATGGCGAATGGCGTTATACGGTTTGCGGTTGCCTCATTTCTGCCAATTCTTTGAAAAGTTCTTTTTCCTTTTCAGACAATTTTTTAGGCATTGTGATGTTGATTTTAGCGTATAAGTCGCCAAATTCCTTAGGATTTTCGTATTTTGGCATACCCAAACCCCTCAGTCTCAATGTGCTACCATTGTCCGTTTCTTCTTTAATGGTGATGTTTTTTGTACCATGAAAAGTTTTCAGATTCACTTTGCCGCCCAGTAATGCTGTATAAAAATCCACATTCAGCGTGACGTATAAATCATCGCCGTTGCGTTCCACAAAAGGGTCACGGACAAGGCGAATA
>JAYTMI010000463.1:0-4041 GCA_043728625.1 Saprospiraceae bacterium
CCTTTATCAAAAATATTGGATTCCGTTGTACCTTGAAGTACCCCCTCAGTATTGAAGAAGTGCATTGCCATTTCGTAACTATCAGAATTGCGTGTTAGACAAGCGTTTATGAGGTCTTTATCGCCTCTGATATCATCTTGAAACTCTTTTCGGAGGTTCTTCATGATGGTCTTCGCCTTGTTTTCAAATTCAGATGTATAAAATTTTTCGCCTACTTTTTTGTAGTAACTGAATGTAAAGACAAAAACGATGGCATAAGACAATAAAATAAACAGGATAACAGGAATCATTATCCGATATCGCAAAGAGGTATTTGTCGCATTGGTCAATGACATAGCGACAACAGGTGGTAAAAAAGGATAGAAATGATTGATAAGCATCAAAAACATAAACATAAGCGTCAAAACCACTATAAAGTAAATAAACAAGGTAAACCCCTGTGAACTGAGGGGTATATATTTACTGATAAGTACAACGATACCGTCTGGGCTTTGATAGGTCACTTGGTCTTGATTGTCTGCAACTGTATAAGCATATTGACCTTTAGGCGGTATCTGAGAAGGACTTATGGTGCGTTCAAAAGCGCCATGCTGGTTTTGTTCTGTTGAAATACCATTTTTATATATCACATAGCTGTATTCATTGAGTTGACCGAGTTTTTTATAGTGCTTATCTGCAAGAATTTCAGTAAAAATACGGCTCGAAACCCTATCAGTCCGTGTAAATTCAAACAAAATAGATATAGGGTTTTCTTTTCGCAAAGGCAGTGTAACGTGTGCTAAATAAGCGTTTTCGCCTTTTCTATTCGTCCAAAAATTACAATTGTAGTCCTTAATAGCCATACTTTCAGAAAATCGTTGTTGCAATTGCGGTAGCTTGATACTATCGGGATTGATGACCGCTTCGCCTGTTCTGTTGATGCCCCAAAATCGCAAGGAATAGTGGTCGCTTAGATAATCGCCTGACTCAAAAAATGATTTTATTTGTTTTTCGATATGTTTGGGATCAATCCCCATTCTAAAAGGCATCAATGTAGAAGTCTTGATTAAAGGGTCTTTAACGATGGTATCGAGCAAGATCCTTATATACCCTTCGGCAAATCTGTCGCGTTCACTTGACAAGGTCTGGGCATATTCAAAAAGGCTTTTTCGCTCTTTGTCACTACTAAATCGAGAGACGAAAAAGGCTTGAATGCTTGCAAAAATAAGCACCCAAATGACCAACCAACTAACATTTGATTCTTTATTATTTATAAACTGATGGAATATAATGATATAGACTAACAATAAGGCGGCATATCCGACGATAGGTAAACTGACACTGAAATTATAAGCTTGATAAAGCAGAACCCCAATACCAATGGCTGTTCCTTGTGCAAACAGCATCTGTCCTTTATTCATTTCCAATTCTTTGACAGAAACGACAAGCCGATGGCTGATGAGGAATGCCGTCAATTGAATCAGACCCATACTGGACACCGTGACAATCGTTTGCCCATTAAAATCTGTTAGGCTTTCAAATGACATGATATTTTTCCAATTAGAGACTAAATCGTTAAATATCCCAATTGACAATATGTTGAGGGCAATCAATATAGTGTAACAAGCAACTGCTAAACTCCATTTGACCCAAAGAGGCTGCTGCTTAAAATCAGGCAAACGGAACTCTTTATTGAAAAATATAGAAAACCAAAAAATAAAGACAGTGTTGATAATTAACTCTGAAAGCGAATGCATAAATGTCGAATTACCATAAGACGCCATTTGTAAATCAGTCGTCGGCAATAGTTTACTGCCTTCAATGTACATGATACACGCCCGTAAAGCAATGACTGTGCCTATAAAAAATGTAATACCCATCATTGGCGACTCGTTTTGAGCCAGCATTTGCTTCGCCATACGATTGCCAAACATACCCAGCATAAAAAAGCCTAACGCCAGTAAAACAATCATACCTACATCATGCAATCGGTCAGAATCGTTGCTAAAATCTATCGCCAGTGAGCATAATACCTTTTGGTCTATGGTTTGGACAGCAAACTGCTTTTTTCCATTTTCGACCAATTCAATAGCCGTCGGTATAAAAGACGAAGCAATGAAGTGACTTTCTAAGTATTTACCCTCGAACGAACCATAAACGCGCTTCAAAGGTATCAAAGCCGCAACGGTCATTACCCCCCCCTCAGTATTTCCACCATTTGACACAGGATTTTGTAGGACACGATAGCGTAATTCGTATTGCGATTGCTTCAGTTCTACTAATGCGGAATAGGTTTGCCCTTGAAGAGTCTCCGCTGTTATATGTTCTGATATCTCTGGAATAACATCGTTACGCGTCCAAAAAATCGCAGAATCTCCTTTAAAAATACAAATATTGAAGGGTTCTTGTTGCAGTTTTTCGACACGTATCACATCTTCTTTAAAAGCAGCACCCGACATAACTGTATTAAGTCGGCGTTCGATAAAAGGTTTATCATTGATAATTTCATCCGCAGTTCTTTCTTGAATTTGAAGATTTTTTTCAATCATATTTCTATATCGGTAAACATTGCGCTCACCAGAAAAGACGGCATCCCATATAAATGCAGATATAAATAGCCCCAAGCCTATCCATAAAATCCAAAGCTGCTTTCTGTCTAATATCATTGTGTGTTGTTATTTTAAGTTCAAGAATTATTCACGTAATTTCACCGCACAAAAGTAAGTTGTGATGTAAGTTTGTACCTCAAATAATTAGTTCTACTTTAGCACTTTAACGATATACTTCTAAGAAATTGATTGGTTACCCCTACTATTTTGTTAGGCTTATAAAAGAGTAAATATATTGTGGGAAATATATAATTTAGCAAAACTATAATATGTTTTGCTTTTACCAAACTTTATTTGAAAAATATATCAAATAAACTTCTTTCATAAACCGCAAAGTATATAATCAATTTTAATTGAACGTAATTTTAAATAATTATTTTTAAAATATTTTTTATTTCTATTTAAAAAAAGAAAACCATGTTTCAAGAACCGCTCGAAGAAAGATACAATGATTTGCTAAAACAGCGTGTAGCCCTCGAAGGTAAATTAGCTCTTAGTCAACTTCAAGCTGAAACAGAACTTGCCAAAGCCCATACTAAAAACAAGCGTTATTTGTTCCTTTTACTCCTGCTGCCACTTTTAACCTTTTGGTGCAATAAAACACAGTATATCAAACCATTGGAACAAAAAACAGCCTTACAACAAGACTCTATTGACAAACTCAAAAACGAAATGGCAACTATAAAAAAAGTCAAAAAGGATTCTATTCGATATATTATCCAAAAAGGTGATATGCTGGTCACTTTGGGCAACTTGTTTTTCAACGACCCCGCGGCAGGTTATCAAATCGGTATGGACAACGGTATTTCATCTAAAGAACAACAGTACAACCTTATTCCAGGCGATACTTTGACGATTCACTATCGTTAAGTCTCAACTACCCCCTCAGTATTTTCTTGTTTTTGTACATAAAAATCAACAAGTCGTGTAAATTTGCCCGATTTTTCTCGTTTTCACAATCCGTATTGCGCATTTATTTACTATAATTCTACGATGTCCCAAAAGTTAAAGGGATTAAAAAAGAAAAAATGTCACACTCCAGCCACAATAAGATCACCGCAGGTGGTTTACTTGTTACACTCGGCATCGTCTATGGCGATATTGGCACTTCGCCACTCTATGTTATGAAAGCCATCACAACTGGTGAACCTATCTCACAAGACTTAGTTTATGGTGGTGTCTCCGCTGTCTTTTGGACGCTAATGATTCTTACAACCTTCAAATATGTCTATCTCGCACTCAATGCGGACAATCGTGGGGAAGGAGGGATTTTCGCCCTTTATGCTCTCGTCCGTCGCTATCGGTCAAAATGGATTATTTACCCTGCTATTATAGGTTGCGCCTCTTTGATTGCCGATGGTTTCATAACACCACCGATTTCTGTTGCTTCTGCTATCGAAGGTTTATCTATCTTGGGGGTGCGCAATGGCATTGATTTTTCGCACATCGAAAC
>JAYTMI010000464.1:0-2646 GCA_043728625.1 Saprospiraceae bacterium
TTTTTGACCCAATCCCAATATTCCCGATAGTCTTTGCAATATTTTGAATAGCCATCTTTGTTAAAAAACATTGTTGCCACAGGCAATTCATCTTTTAAAACGCTGCTCAGTAACACATCGGTTGCTTCGTCTTTCCGCATGATGCCTTTGTAATACTTTGAGCCATCGGCATCATAAAACACGGCATAACAACCTTGCATGTTTGGAATATTAACCAAACCACATTTTTCTTGTTGTAAATTGTTGTTTTTCAACCATTTACTGAGGGGGGTCGAACCTTGTCCTTTGACAACATAACAGAAATCAAGAATCAATTTGCGCTCTTCCGACATCGGATTGACGATTTTTTTATTCAAACCATGCGCCTTTTTGATTTGCGAAAAAGCATATCCTGCAAACGCATTTTTGCATAGTTTGGACAAAAACATATCGGTTGTCAACAAATCAAAAAGCGGGTCTTTAAACAAAATGCAATCGGCAGGAGAATTGAGCATTTCAAGGATATTGGGGTTGTTTTTCATCAATAACTCGACAAAACGGCGTAGTTCGTAATAGACGACATCGTTGCGCTCGTCGTTAATTTGCTCTACATAACCCAAGCCAAAAAGCCGTTCTTCGGGCATGATGAACACACCTTTTATATCGGTATCAGAAGTCGGCAAATCCGTTCCGTAAGCTCGCGAGCCGCTGATGCACTCGAACAAAATACACCCCTCAGTATGGAGTTGTTCTATGGTCATTCTGACGTGTTTTTTTAAAGAAAAGGTCAAATTTCTAATAAAAATTGTATTTTTTGAATAAAATTTGATAGTTTTGTTGCAAAAATAAAGTAGCTATGAGCAAACAAAACAAACTACTCTTAAAAATACTTCAAGGTGGTGCAGATAAAAATATCTCTTTCAATGACCTTAGAAGCCTACTGAAACGATTGGGTTTCTCGGAAAGAATAAGTGGCGGGCATTACATTTTCTTCAAAGAGGGTATTGCTGAAATCATTAACTTGCAATCCAATAACGAAAGTAAAGCAAAGCCTTACCAAGTTAAACAGATTCGAGAAATAATTAAAAAATATAATTTATTAATTACTAATTTTGATGACAATGACTGATTCAATAAAATACGAAGTCAATATATTTTGGAGTGACGAAGACGGGGCTTTCATTGCAGAAGTACCCGAATTAGCAGGTTGCATGGCAGACGGTGCAACTTATGAGGAAGCACTTGCGAATGCACAAGTTGTTATTAATCAATGGATTGAAACGGCTCAATCTTTGGGTCGAGTTATTCCGAAGGCACGAGGGCGTTTGCAGACGACTTGATAATGCCTATCAGTGAAACATGAATCAAGCTGAAAAAGCAAGTGCTTGAAGCACATCTTCACGCTCAACCCAATGAAATTCTTCAAGAAATTTGTCTATTGACAGACCACCAGCTAAGTAAGCTAAAACAGAGCTAACTGGGATACGAGTGCCTTTGATACGAGGTTTACCCATACAAATTTCTTGACTTGTCACGATACGTGGAAAATTGTGAAATACGTATTCCATGTTTTTTACTTTTAATGGAAAAATAGGCTTGATGCACAAATTTAAACGTTTTTGAGGAATTCTAAAATAAAACCTAAAAACTACCCAACCTCTTATGAGTTTTAGAAGTCTTTAGAAGTAACTTTGTAACAAATCTTTATTCAACTAAAAAATCAAAAGATAATATGAAAAACTACTTACTTGTTTTATCCTTAAGCCTTAGTTTTTCTGCCAATGCTCAAAATATTTGGCAAAAGATGACGGTCAACTTTCGGGCAGGTGCTATTTTTTCAAGTTATGAAAATAATAATGCCCGTTATTATAATCCATATCGCTTGGACACCCATAATCATTGGAGCCTTGAATTAGGCGTTGAAGAAAATAAATTCGGACTCGGATTGACTGCACGATACATCACGTACATTCGGGGATTTATAGAAAATCCGATATATCGTAAGACTTCACTTCCTCAGAACATAAAAATTGGCGATTTGGCTGGCATTGGTCAAGACCTTTCTGGTTTTACTTTTTTTGCCAACAAACGGATTATACTTTTTGGGAAAAAACATAGATTAGATTTCGGAATAGGCACTCAAAAAAGAGAAGGTGCTTCATATTATAAAAGAGAACCGTGTTGGGAATGTTTTCCAGATTCTAAACCATTGGATAAACATAGTCTTTTTTCCAGATTAGGTTATTCATATTTGATAAGCAAACATTTCAACATTAGTACAAATATTGAATATTCACGATTTAAAAAACGCCCAACAGATGTGGTGAATATCAATATTCTGGCGGGTGTGAGGTTTTAGAATTAAGATAAGCAGGATTTAAAAGATATTTTAGGATTTATGAATGTAAGGCGAATCCTAAAACATCTTTTAAATCCTGCTTATCCTAATTCAACCTAATAAGCTCTTGCAAACAAAACCCGCTGCTTAGAAGGCGCACCTGTCAAAATACAAACGCCATCTTCTTCAACCGAATCCAAAGGAATACAGCGAATCGTCGCTTTAGTCAACTCCTTAATTTTGTCTTCCGTTTCAGAAGTTCCGTCCCAATGAGCTAAGATAAAACCGCCTTTTTCTTCCAAAACCTTTTGAAATTCTTCGAAAGTATC
>JAYTMI010000465.1:0-4692 GCA_043728625.1 Saprospiraceae bacterium
CTTAAAAATCATCGCGTTTTGGTTTTCATTCATGGCATGTGGGGCAATCGAAAATTGACTTTAAACGATAATGTTCCTGAACTTGAAACCAATTATGGCTCAGCAAACGATTTTATCATTCACATCATTTGGGAAAGTCAGCCATTAAATGAACGCAGGTGTCGCAAAAATGCGCTTAATTCTACGTCTTTTGTCACGCCTATACTGAGGGGGGTGTTGAACCTCGAAAATACGTCTTCAAACTTGATGTGTCACTCAATGGGCAACTATCTTTTTTTTGAATTAATAGACAGTTTGCAAGGATTACCACAACCTTTTGAGAAAATTTTTCTCATGGCTGCAGATGTTGCCTTGCCTGTTTTTAATAAAAAATTGGATATTTTAGCCTGTGTTGGAAAGACAACGCAGGTGTATTATAACAAAAAAGACTTTATCCTTTTTCTTTCGGGTATCGCAAATGGTGAAAAACGCCTTGGAAAAAAAGGCGCAAAAGTAGATAGAGATTTTATTGAAATAACAGATTGCACCAAAGAGAAAAATTATGGTTTTATAGGTTGGTTGACTCAACATTCTTATTTCAAAAGATGTCGGGTCATTAGAGAATCGCTAAAAAAACAGATTAATTCATAACCTTATTCAAAAAAAAGCCTTGCAACACACGTTACAAGGCTTTTTTGTTTACAAAGAAGGATAAAACAACAATTCCTTCATATAGTTATTGGCTTTAAAATGTTGCCAATTGTGCTTTTCGTATTTCAATCTATCTTCAATAATCCAAAAAACGCTGGAGTTGACACCTAAACCAAAATGGCTGCCACGTACTTGAATGTTTTGATGCAAAGCGTCCTCTTGTAGTTCTCTACACACTTGCCACGGCACAATGCCGTCTTCTTTTGTATAAATGGCTGTGGTTGGCACGGGCGCAGGTTTGGGCATATTTTCTAACAAAGCCCAATCGGTATCTTCTACCCTTTTGCCACCTGAAATAAGCGTATAAATCCAAGCTACATTGTTTGGATGCGTAATATCTTGAAATGGCGACCCCATTGTAATCACTTGACGGACTAAATCAGGTTTGGCTTTCGCAATTTCTCTCGCAAAAACACCGCCGAGACTCCAGCCGATGAGACTGACTTTTTGCTCATGTTTTTCTTTTATCTTTTCTAATCGCTCGACTAAGGCTGCCATATATTCCATTTTGCCATAATTACGACCCATGCCCCAATCGTAAACGGGGTAGCCCAATTTGGTAACATGCTCGCGCAACATCTTTGTTGAGGCTTTTGTGGACATAAAACCGGGTAAAATCATAACAGGATGACCATCCGATTCTTCTTGATTGCATTTACTAAAACTCTGATATGGATAGTTGATGCCCAATTCCGTCAACGCTCTGCCTGCTTCTGTAACAGCAAGAAATAAAGAGGGGCGACTTGATTTTTTCAATAATTGGAACATATAATTTGGATTTAGTAATTGTAAGATTCGAAAATTTGCATTTATTAATTTAGACGTTTATTTGGCAAAAAGCCACAATTTAAGTGCTAAGATATGTGAATCTTTAAATAAAAAATATTTTATTTTATTTTTATACATTTAAAGACATTTTATTGGTTTGCGCCCATACGGATTTTGATTACTTTAAAAGGCTTGATTTTCTTTCCCTTTCTTTCGTTAATGCCAAAATCTTCTATACTTTTGAACCAATTCGCCCCCCTCAGTATTTTGACACTGTACTTATCGCTCTATTTCATCAAAATCATAAATTATGGAAGAACAAAAGACGGCAACATCAGAAATAACAAAAATGCTGATTCACCCCGATTTTCAAAAAACATTGGCAAGTTTAGTGCCGCAAACAGGCAGCAGCCTTCAAGAGGTGCATAAACAAGCAGAGGAATATTTGACAGAACTTTACGCTGAACATCAACCTCTATCGAATGTTGTGATGATGGAAGCGGCGCAATATATATTGAGTAGAGGTTATGACAAAACAATAGATGTGAATCCTGATGAAATGCAGAAGTTGACAAAACTGATGCGTAAAAACTCGATTGCTTTTGTTTTGACGCATAAATCGTATGTGGATTTGCTTGTTTTGTCCGTCGTTTTGGCGCGTCACGGACTGCCTTTACCGTTTATGTTTGCCGGTATTAATTTAGATTTATACGGCATCGGAAAGTTTGTACGTAAGGCAGGTGTGATTTATATACGCCGTTCTTTCAAGGACAATCTCGTTTATAAAGCGACTTTACGCCACTTTATTGCTTCGTTTTTAGATAAACAATCCCATTTTATGTGGGCTTTGGAAGGCACACGTTCAAGGACAGGTAAATTGGTTTGGCCTCAAATGGGTATTCTGAAATACATTCTCGAAGCCGAAGAACATTCGACACAAAGTGTAAAATACGTGCCTGTTTCCATCGTCTATGATTTGATTCCTGACGTTGCAGAAATGACCAAAGAAGGACGTGGTAAGAAGAAAAACCCTGAAAATTTGGCTTGGTTGATGAATTATATACGCAAAATGAGTGGCAACCTCGGGCGTATTTCTTTGCGTATTGGCGACCCAATTGACACTTCGAGCCTTCACAACGCCCCTATTCCAGACGATGAAGACAGCAAACCGTCGTCAAATAATGCCATTTCACACTTTGCTTTTGAGTTGGTGCATCGCATTAACGCCATTACGCCAGTGACGACAACTTCATTGATTTGTACGTCTTTGTTGAGCAAATTTGCTTTGACAAAACGCGGTGTGGAAAGTGATATTGCCGATTTGATGCAACTCATAGAAAGTCATAAACGCGATGCGCTTGTGGATAGAGGTCGCCCGATTGGTGAGAGCGTTCAAGTTGCCTTGAATATGTTGACCGAAGCGAAACTCTTTTTACAACAAGGCGACAGTTTGAATGCTAAATTCACGATTATGCGTGAAAATTATTTGTCGGCAACCTATTATGCAAATATGGCGGTACATCATCTCTATCATCGTGCTTTTATCGAACTGGCATTAATTCGCATAGCGGGATTACCCGCCGAAGAACGGATGGTCGCGTTTTGGACAGAAATCATGTCGTTGCGTGATATGTTCAAATTCGAGTTCTTTTATTCTCGAAAACCGCAATTTACAGAGGAAATTGAAGCAGATTTGGACTTTATTGATACAAATTGGCAGACAAATATTATGGAAAGCGACAGCGATATTGCCGCTTTGTTGGAAAAACAAAAAATATTGGTTGCACCTGTTTTGTTGTTCAATTACATCGAAGCATATCGTGTCGTTGCACATGGTTTACAAATTTGGGACGTACATCAAGAGTGGAACGAGAAAAAATTCATGGATGCCTGCCTTTTCCTCGGCGAAGAAATGCACTGGCAAGGACGGATCAGACGCATCGAAGCCGTGTCTAAACCGTTCTTACTCAATGGTATTTTGTTGGCAAAAAATCTTAAATTGATACCCACTGAAAGCGATCCAAAGAAGGCAAATATTACTCTTTTTATCCAACAGTTGGACGCTGTGGCACAACACATTAACAAATTGCAAGGCATCATTTTAGCACAACCTTTTGAAGACCTCCCCTCAGTACCTTTGGAGCGTGAACTCGTTCCAGGGTCGAGAACGGAAAGCATTACTTCCGAAATTTTGGCGGGTGAATCGGGCGCACACATCGGGGCATTTTTTGATTTAGATAAAACCCTTATCAAAGGTTTTTCTGCCAAAGATTTTATGAAAGAACGTATTTTGAGTGGTAAAATGTCCACCAAAGAAATCGTCGCTCAATTTGCGGGCGTGTTGTCTTTTGCGACCGACAACGGCAATTTTGCGAGCATGGCAGCCATTGGAGCAAAAGGTGTGCAAGGCGTTAAGGAACAGGTTTTTATCGAAGTTGGCGAAGAGGTTTATCACAAACATTTAGCGTCAGCGATATATCCAGAAGCGCGGGAACTCGTGGCGGCACATATTGCACAAGGACATACCGTTGCCATTATTTCAGCCGCAACGCCTTATCAAGTCGAACCCATTGCCCGTGATTTTGGCATCAAACACGTCATGTGTACCCGTATGGAGGTCGAAAAAGGCGTTTTTACTGGCAATATTGTCCAACCCGCTTGCTGGGGCGATGGCAAAGCACACGCTGCTAAAAAGTTATCGGCAGAGTTCAAATTGGATTTGAGTAAGAGTTTTTTCTATACCGATAGTGCAGAAGATTTGCCGCTTCTTGAAATCGTCGGCAATCCACGTCCGACGAATCCCGATGCCAAATTATCAGGTTTGGCTTTCAAAAATGACTGGCCCGTTTATCGTTTCGATGACGACAAACCTTCCCAAGTGACCAATGTGTTGCGGACAGGTTTGGCTGCTACCGTCTTTGTTCCTGCCTTCTTGCAAGGTGTGACGAAAGGCATAATGAATATGTCTTTTGATGATGGCATTGATTCGATGATGGCAGGTGTTGGCGACTTTGGAACGGCTGCGGCTGGTATTCAATTGGCTGTAAAGGGTGAAGAACATCTTTGGGAAAACCGACCCTGTGTCTTCATTTTCAACCACCAAAGTAGTGCTGATTTTTTGATTGCAGCTAAATTGATCCGCAAACAAGCACGTGCTATTGCTAAAAAAGAGTTGGAAAAACTGCCCATTTTAGGACAAATGTTGAAAGCATCAGGAACGATATTTTTAGACCG
>JAYTMI010000466.1:0-3231 GCA_043728625.1 Saprospiraceae bacterium
AGCCACACACGTAAATTGTCACTCGGTCACAAGCAAATTGAAAACGACCCTTGGGACAACTTCGAATCCGTATTCCCTATCGGTTCAATCCACGAAGCAACTGTTTTGCGTAAGGATGATCGCGGTGCAATCGTTACTTTGCCACACGGCTTAGAAGCATTCGCTCCTGTGAAACACATCCGTAAAGAAGACGGTACAACAGCTGAAGTGGATGAAGTTATCAAAGTAAAAGTCATCGAATTCAATCGTGATGACAAACGTATTCTCGTTTCTCATTCACGTTTCAACGACGATATTCGTCGTGAAGCAGACGATTCAGCTCGTCAATCAAAAAGAGCTGAAGATGCTGACGCCCGTAAAGATGTTGAAAACGTTCAAAAAAACGTTGAAAAAGACACTTTAGGTGACTTATCTGCCTTAGTTGCTTTGAAAGAGCAACTCGATAACCAATAAGTTGAAACTTTTAATATCTAAATATTAAGGTTAAACCATATTTTTGATAAATCCCCGACGGCTTTGCTGTCGGGGATTTTTTTTTGTAAATCAATCCAATTTGAACTTGATAGGCAACGTGTAAACAACACGTACAGCTTTGCCGTCTTGTCTGCCAGGCTTCCATTTCGGCATCATCGAAATGACACGAACGGCTTCTTTTCCTAAGGAATAATCCGTTTTTTCGACGATTTTATTCCCTTTTACACCATTTGATTCAATCAGTGTAATCGTATCGCGGATAATAACAGGCGCATCTTTCCTTATCGTCACATTTGTAATAGAGCCGTCAGTTTCTACAATAAATCCGACATAAACAGTTCCTTGCCCGCCTGCATTTCTGGCACTTACAGGATATTTGATGTTTTCACCCAAAAATTTGTACAAAGCGGGTATCCCTTGTGAAAATTCTGGACTTTGTTCAACAACCGTAAAAACAGGATCTGCCCCATTCTTTTCTGCTGCCATCTTATCCATTTGCTGCTTCAGAGCCTTCTTTTCATCTTCCAATTTTTGCGCTTTTTGTTCGATAACACTTTTTTGTGAACCATGACCAACAACGACTAACTCATCGAGATTTCCTACTTGTTGCATTGACGCTTTTTGCTCATCATCTAATTTTTGTTTCATTTGAATCGTCGCTTTTTGCTCTGCTTCTAACTTAGCGGCATCAACATTTTCTTTTTTAAAGACCTTCTCCATTTCTGCTTTTGAACCTTTGTATCGCTCAACATGCCCATCTTTGAAAGTAATCGTTATTTGCGTATTAAATTCCTCTTTCGTATCAACATCCATTCGTTGAATCTGCTTTTCATCAACTAATTTCAAATCAGATAGAGGTTTGATTGTTGTATCAGCAGCAGAATACTGAGGGGTCTCTTTTTGAGATAAATCAGAGACATTTAGAGATTTAACTTGTTGATTATCAAGTGTTTTATCAACAATGGTTTTAACAACATTATCACTCAAAGCCTCCGTTTTTGCCAAAATAGGTGTTTCAGGCGAAGCCAAAGCCGCTGTCAATATCAAAAAAATAGGTGCAGCCAAGGCGTATTTTATGAGCGCAGGGCGTTTAGATTTGTTCCGAGTCATCATCAGAATGCGTTTTTTTAATTGTGAAAAAAAATGATTAGATATATTGCTGGTTAGAGACAACGCCATTCGCGACTGTTGTTGTCCTAATAAAAGCCGACCATACTGCCCAATGGACTCCTTTCGCAGAGGGATTGTGTTATGACGCAAAACCGCTTCATCTGCTAAGTATTCATGTACATTGCGCAGCGATTTTTTATACAGATAAATCAAAGGACTGCACCAAAACACGATGTTTAAGATTTCCAAAAACACTACATCATAAGAGTGCCGTTGCCACACATGTGCTTTTTCATGCTGCATAATTTGTTGAAAATCATAATTTTCAAACTCATTAGGGTTTATAAAAATATAATTAAAAAAAGAAAACGGTGGTACACCCCACTCAGTAAAAGCGAGCTTAAAGCCGTCTTGCTGCTCTATTTTTGCTTGTTTCAAAATTTTAAAAATCAAAAACAAACCTGCTAAGAATCGAGCCGTCAAAACAGCACAACCTAAGCCATAAATCACGGCAATCGTTTTCAAAACCACCCCCTCAGTATCAGCCGCTAAATTGTGTTTCAAAGCCGTTGCCGACACCACAAACGTATCCAAAGTCAATGTCAATAGATGTGTCGCTTCCACTTTTACAGCAAAATAATCTGCTGCAAAAGGCAATACCAAACCGCATAACAAACTGGCAATCAACCAAATGCGATTGAGTTTAAAAAATGTTTCTTTGCTCAACAGCGCATAGTAAACGCCGTAAAAGAGTAGCCAACAGACATTGACTTGGAGGAAGTAAGTGAGCATAATTTTAGTATTTTAACGATGAGAATACTTTTTATCGGACTATTTCTTTTCTAATGCCTCAATTTCAGGTAACATTTTTTTGTAAGCCTCAACGTCCCATTTGATATTCCAATAGCTTACGTAGGATTCTAATGTGCCTAATCCAACATCGGCTCTTCTTTTATCAACATTGTCGGGGTCTTCCAAAGGTTGAACATAATATTCTCCACCATTGG
Source organism: Saprospiraceae bacterium (assembly GCA_043728625.1). Taxonomy (GTDB): domain Bacteria; phylum Bacteroidota; class Bacteroidia; order Chitinophagales; family Saprospiraceae; genus JAAFJT01. The sequence goes on from JAYTMI010000466.1 coordinate 2,592, forward strand.
GCTTCCTGCCTATTTGACTGCCATAAATTTGCTTTTTCCCTTGCCGCAAAGCCACTCTATCTTCTAACAAAGCTAAACTACTTGACGAGGCTTTATTATGAGCAACCGCTTCACGCATCATAGGCAAATACTTTTCTTGGACTTTTAAATCGGCATGTTGAATCACTAAAAACAATGTCGAATTACCTTTTTGACCAATCACATCAGCACCTAACCAGCCTCGTTCATCTAAAATTTTCATAATTTTGATGAGGTTAATCGAATCTTTTTCATTGATTATTTTCCAATGCGCTTTCATTTGCGGTGAATTCCACCCAAATTGCTTATCAATAGCATCTATTTGCTGCCTATATTTTTGGTCTTCTTGATTAACGGTATCTAATATTGCGATTAATGGTTTCTCAAGATTAATTTCTTGAGCATCTTTATTTTTTTTTACCAAATCATATAATTCTTTCCAACGAGTATCGTCGTGTAAGATATTCAAATCCGTATCAGAAATCAAATGATTCAAATTGCTATACCCCGCCTTACGAGCTAATCGGAAAAGATGATAAAAAGAGGAATCTATTTGATTGGCTAAAGCCCATGAACAGGCAGCATTGTATCTGTCATTAATCGTCCCTTTGTCCTCATTTGC
>JAYTMI010000467.1:0-7402 GCA_043728625.1 Saprospiraceae bacterium
GGCGATAAACAGTCATCCTCTTCTATGGTAATACAGTTACTTTCATTGATTGAACCCCATGACCTACAACCGACAGGTCGAGCGCAACGAACAAAGTAAGTTGTTTTTTTCACACTTTTTGGCAAAGCATAGTCTTTATCTGTTGCTCCTTTAATCGCATCTTTTGAATCTGATGGACATTTTTTTGTTGACTCTAACCACATATATTCGTAGTTGCCTAAACCTTTACCTGTTATGACTGGTAGATTATTAGCACAAGACTTTGAAATAGTATTACCTGAGACGCTATTACAATTGATTATTGGTGCACACTCATTAGCATTTACAGTTATGCAATTGCTTTCGTTTGCTGCTGACCAAGTTGCGCACCCAATAGGACGTGCGCAACGGACGAAATAGGTTTTGACGGTTGGGCAGCTCGACAAACTGTAATTTTGGCCTGTTGCACCAGCAATAGCTTGACTTGACTGTGATGGGTAACCCGATGTTGATTGCAACCAAATGTATTCATAATTACCTAAATCAGAGCCATTTATAACAGGTATATTATTGACACATGATTTTGAGATAGTGTTACCCGATACGGTGCAAGAGATTTTTTTTATCGTCACGGTAAATGAGCAAGTTGCGCTATTACCTTTGGCATCTGTCGCAATGTAAGTAATGGTTGTAACACCGACTGGTAGGCAACAGCCGCTCTTGTAATTCGATAATACTGAGGGGGTCGAACAGTTGTCTTTAGCAGTTGGTGCCGTCCAAGTAATTGTCCAACAAGAACCTGACATGTTCGTGACATCTTTAACAATATTTGCAGGACAATTTGAGAAAACAGGTTTCTCTGTATCGTTCAAACAAGGATTAACCGAAGCCTTGTAGTAGCCTTTATCAGCGTCTAAAAAGTTTTGTCCCGCTCCCAAAACAACATTGATAGGACCTAATTCGCGTTGAGGCTTGCCATCTAAAGTCGCCTCTGGGAATTTAATATTATAAATACCTGCTGGAAGATTGGTGAATAAATATTTACCATTTGCGTCAACAGCTTGTGTTGTAATCGTTATAAAATTGGCATCGCATAATGTTATGGTCAAACCTGTTGCCACAATATCTCCTGCATCAAATACACCATTGTTGTTGATGTCGCAATAAACTTGGTCGCCGATGCTACCATTCGTTACACATGGTTCTGCGGGCGTACCACTAAGTAGAATAGCAATATCAGAAATGGTAGTACCCGGCATGTAGTTTGTGAATTGAAGGGCGGTGTTCGTTGGTTGCGTTACAACTGTCCACTCAAACCAGCCCCCTGCACCGTTTGACACTTGGTCTTCGGCACTAAAAAGCTGATTGGCACCAATGCCTACTTGAAAAGGGTGCATGTGAATTGAAAGACTCAATTTACCCCCTGCCAATGCATCTAAACCTGTAAGTGAACCAGACAAACTGTAATAGTAATACCAACCTATTGTTGATACACCCGTTTCGTTATACGGGCCACTGGAGCCTGGAGTGTAAGATTTTCCGCCAAGCGTGATGTCCATTGCCATACGGCGAGGTGCGGCATAATCACCGAATTGCTTTACCGTTCCTTGAAAACGCGCAGTACCATCTATATTTTCTGTAAACGTCCCACCTGCTTCCATGACCCATGCAGCTTCTGTACCATTGCCAAGCAGATTTGTCATGGCAAGGGTGATGTCGTCGTAGATATTGGTGTTCGTAGATTTTCCATTTGTCGCTTGACGGGTTATGGAAGATGTGCAAGGTGATTGCGCAAAGTTTTGCATACTGAGGGGGGCGATCAGTAGAATAACAAGTGTTAATAGCAAGGCACGCCTCTGCTGGTGACATGAGTACAGTTTGTCCATGATTTGCTTAAAGTTTTAGTTAAATAATTAAAAAACACCATGTATTTTTAATGGCACGCTAATCGGAAATAGGGGGAGAGCTTTCCGTCAAAAAAAAAAATTACAACACAGAATTGAAGCGACTTTTGAGGCCCGTTTACTAAGGGAGAATCGGGAGGCAATGTTCAGTAATGGACAAACAAAAGGTCTTTTGCGTAATTATCTCACAAATTAAGGCATTTTTCATTCAGTAAAGCAAATTTCGAGGTCTGGTTTCATGGATTTAAATTGGTATTTTTGATATTTTTTAATACATTATGCTTAAATATTTATTTGTAAAACTCTTAAACATAAATTATTAATCAACTTTAAAAACCAAAATTGAAAAAATGGTTGAAATTTGTTATAATTATAACCTTCTGAAATTTTAGTTCCGTCACAAACAGTTGAAATATTGTAATTTATTTTTGAATTGTGTTATGCCTAACTATCATAATTGGACATTAAACAAAAAGCGGTTCAAAATCTACTGTGAGATTTTGAACCGCTTTTTGTTATATAAAAAGATATAACTTTTACTATTGTTTTTCCACTTGCATAAAACTCAATTCGACTTCTGTGCCACGACCAAAAATTTTGACAATGACTTTTAGTTTCTTTTTCTCTTCGTTGATTTCTTGAATTTCACCAATAAAATCAACAAAAGCACCATCAGTAATTTTAATCGTTTCACCAATGATATAAGGTTCTACGAGTGTTTCGCCAGAGCTTTGCGTATCGTCCACAACACCAAGCAAACGTTTTGCTTCTGATGTTTGCATCGGAATAGGGTCATTTTTTCCAAGGAAATGAATGACATTTTGCAAATTGACGATAGCTGTAACAATATCGCCTTTCAATTTTGCAGGGACAGCCTCAACGAGAATGTAACCAGGTAGGATATTACGCTCAGTAATAACCTTTTTGCCACCACGTATTTTATAGACCTTTTCAGTTGGCACAACGACATTAGGGATGTATTCACCCCATTTTTCTGCGGCAATTTCTTTGTCAATACGTTCTTTGATGACCCGTTCTTTGCCGCTAATAACGCGGAGGGAATACCATCTTGTTTCTTCTGACATTTTTTTATTGGTTATTGGTATTGTACAAAGCATTTAGCTCGCCAATTTATTTTACACTATAGACGAATTTCAAAGTAAAATTCGCAACACCATCCATACCAAAGATAATGAGCGACAATAAAATACTTGCTAACAAAACAACACCTGTTGTTTGTTGCAAATTTGACCATGTAGGCCAAGTCATTTTCGTGCGAAATTCTTCTGCACTTTCTATTACATACTGCTTGATATTCATGACTTCAATTCAGTTTAAAAAAAAAGGGGAATTACCCCCCTCAGTATATTTTTAGTTTTGGGCTTTGCGTTTCGCATTTTAGGAAAACGCAAAACGCAAAACTTAGTTGCACGGACAGCAGGGATCGAACCCGCAACCTGCGGTTTTGGAGACCGCCACTCTACCAGTTGAGCTATGTCCGTGTAAAAGAAAAAAATGTCAATAGCCATTCAGTCACCAAAGATAACATAAAATGACTATTGACACTTATTTTTCGAGAATATTAGTCAAGAATTTCTGTTACCTGACCCGCACCAACTGTACGACCACCTTCACGAATCGCAAAACGAAGACCTTTCTCCATTGCAATTGAGTTGATGAGCGCAACTTCAAGTTCGATGTTGTCACCAGGCATGACCATCTCAACGTTTTCAGGTAATTTACAATCACCTGTTACGTCTGTTGTACGGAAGTAGAACTGTGGACGGTAACCGTTAAAGAACGGTGTGTGACGACCACCTTCGTCTTTCGACAAAACGTAGATTTGGCATTTGAATTTTTTGTGTGGTTTCACTGAACCTGGCTTGCAAATAACCATACCGCGTTTGATGGCTTCTTTGTCAACACCACGTAAAAGGATACCAGCGTTGTCACCTGCTTCACCACGGTCAAGCAATTTACGGAACATCTCAACACCTGTACATGTTGAAACGATTTTGTCACCGTCTTTTTGCATACCGATGATTTCAACTGATTCACCTACTTTGATGACACCACGCTCGATACGGCCTGTCGCAACAGTACCACGACCTGTGATTGAGAACACGTCCTCAACTGGCATCAAGAAAGGTAATTCCGTCAAACGTGGTGGTTGTTTAATCCAAGTATCACAAGCTTCCATCAATGCTTTTACCTGAGCAACACCACCTGCATCACCACTAAGAGCTTTGATTGCAGAACCTTGAATTACAGGAGTATTGTCGCCATCGAATTCGTATTTGCTTAACAATTCACGAACTTCCATTTCAACAAGTTCCAACATTTCTTCGTCTTCAACAAGGTCAACTTTATTCATGAAAACAACTATCGAAGGAACACCAACCTGACGAGCCAACAAGATGTGCTCACGTGTTTGTGGCATTGGACCATCCGTAGCAGCAACAACAAGAATAGCACCATCCATCTGAGCAGCACCTGTTACCATGTTTTTTACATAGTCCGCGTGACCTGGACAGTCAACGTGTGCATAGTGACGATTTTTCGTCTGATATTCTACGTGTGCTGTATTGATAGTAATACCACGTTCTTTTTCTTCAGGAGCCGCATCAATTGAGTCATAAGACATCACTTTATTGTTACCATCTTCTGCTGCAAGAACAGTTGTAATAGCTGCAGTTAAAGTAGTTTTACCGTGGTCAACGTGACCGATTGTACCGATATTAAGGTGCGGTTTCGACCTGTCAAAGGTTTCCTTAGCCATTGAATTATTTTTTTAAATTTTAAAATTTCGGAAATAGATTATTTATTCAAAACCTGATTATCAGGTAATTAATACACATTAAAATACTAAAAGGATTCAATCCCCTTCTCTTGCGAGCCGTTGATGGGAATTGAACCCGCGACCTCTTCCTTACCAAGGAAGTGCTCTACCACTGAGCTACAACGGCTTATGTCTGAGTAGCTCGACGGCTTATATTGATTTTTACGATTCTCTTTTTGATAAGGAGATTTACGATTAACGAGGTGAGTTGTTGCATCAGATACGGTAAAACGTAAATTAAAATCGTAAATCGTCAATGTTAAGCTGAAGAGCGGAAGACGAGTCTCGAACTCGCGACCTACAGCTTGGAAGGCTGTCGCTCTACCAATTGAGCTACTTCCGCTAGTATTATCATTCGCCAAGGGTCATTTGCCATTTCGTTAAATTAACGAATGACTAAATGACTATTGACAAGTTTCGACCAAAAACAGGGAAGAATGGGTGGGAGCAGATGGATTCGAACCACCGAAGGTGTAACCAGCAGATTTACAGTCTGCCCCATTTGGCCGCTCTGGAATACTCCCAACTAAGAGCCAGTAGAGGGACTCGAACCCCCGACCAGCTGATTACAAATCAGCTGCTCTACCAACTGAGCTACACTGGCTTATTGATTGTTTTTTCCAAGAGTATTACAGGTAAAAGAACATTTGTGATTGCCGACTTTCTTGCTGATTTCTCGCTCCCGAAAGCCGTTTCTCAAAAAGCGTTGCAAAGATATAGCAATTTTAAAACCGTGCAAACTTTTTTGAAGAAAAATTATTTTTTTAATTTTTATTTGTCTTTTCAAACTTTTCAAACCTCTACGGCATTCGCTTTTGTGACCCCTTCATCTATTTGGGCGGAGGCTGTAGAGGTACCCCAAAAAAAGCCTTGTGGAAATTGAAGAAGCATATTTTAATATTTGGCTTTTTATTTTGTGTTTGGCAATATTAGTATTTTTTTTGTTATAAAAACACTTCGGTATAAAAAAATCATTCTACGCTGATAATGCGCATTTTTTCATTGTTTATGCCTAAAACAAACGTTTTACCTTTATTTTTTTTAGACAATGTTATAGGCAACATACGCCGCACTTCGCCTCTAATTTGCACCCCCTCAGTATGGCGCACCTCAAAATGGCAATTGCCTTTGTTGATTAAAATTTTACCGAAATCGGCATCATAGCGACCGAGCTGAATATTATTGCCAAAATAATTACCATATAACAACACATCGGGCAAATTATCACCATTCGCATCTATAACTTGTGCTGTCATATATGGTGTCAGTTGTGCTAAATCAGGTAATGAAACAGTCTCAAATTTGCCATTACCTTGATTAATCAACACCGCATTATCGAAGTAATTGGCTTCATATTTTTTTGATTTTTTTATCTTTTCTGCAGTAAAAATCTCATCCAAACTCATTTCTGCGAACTTTCGGGCATACAGAATTTTCTTTTTCAATATCGGCACTTGCTTTTGTAAATCAGCAATTGTAGCAAAAACGTGTTCTTTTCCTTGCAAGTACGAAGTGACAATTTGCTCTTTTTTCCCATTCTCATCAAAGTCATTGTAGTACATCCGTACAGGCTCTTTTTCACTCGCTTTCAGCCTGGAATTTTCACCTAAATTGCCCACAATCAAGTCAATATCTCCGTCATTATCCAAGTCAAAAGGTAGCACAAAATTCCACCAACCTTTCTTTTCCGTTAGTTTTACCGTCTTAAATGACTTGTTTCCTTGTAAAAAAGCATAAATTCCGTCCCATTCAACCGCCACAATGAGGTCTTGTTTGCCATCTTTATTAAGGTCAACCAAAGCAGAATTTTTAATCATGCCCAAAGCCCCCAAATCCTTATTATAGGGGGGGGTCACATCTGAGAAATGTCCATGCCCATCATTTTGTAAAAGATAGGAATGTGGCGTTTCGCCATAAGCCCACACAACCGAACGTGCGCCCATGTATAAATCTAAATAACCATCGCCATTAAAATCAAAGGCTTGCAGAGTGCTAACAGTCGAATAAATACCTTTAAAAGCATCCGCAAGGCGCATAAAATTACCTTTTCCATCGTTCAGATAAACGCGAGACTGTTGTTTTGGGTCATTATTATAAAATTCATTGCCGCCTGTGCCAACCACCAAATCCTTATCATTGTCATTATCCACGTCAATCAACAACGCATCAACGTCTTCATAAGTACTGTCAACATCAAGCGCAGGGCAAGGTAGTTTTGAAAAAGTACCATCAGCTTTTTGCAAAAACAAACCCGCTTTTTCCCATTTGGCATTGCCAAAAAACACATCGTCTAAGCCATCTCCGTTTATATCGCCGACCGCTAAGGCAGGTCCATCGGTTGACGTTAAATGCGGTAAAAGTGGCTCGCGGTCAAATTCTATAAAATCATTTTCTTTATGTTTAAAATCTAATTTTGTTTGGGCAGTAATATCCGTTATTTTACTGATGGGAGGCTTCTTTGAACTCGTAAATCGTTGGTAATCAAATTTTTGCAAACCTTTTTTATAAACTATTTCATTTGAACCTTGCCATTTCAAAGTTGTTTTATCCAATTTTTGAAACGTATTATCAGCCCAAACCAACACCAAACTGTCAATTACTGAGGGGTTGCCCAAACCTGCATACAGAGGTGTTTCCATACTCGATTGAAAGCCATGCGTCGGGTATTTTTCATAAACCA
>JAYTMI010000468.1:0-5041 GCA_043728625.1 Saprospiraceae bacterium
TTAGCCGCTGTAATATCCTGTAATAAAGATTTTCTCAATACACAACCACTTGATAAAATCTCCAGTGCAGCCACTTGGGCAGATGGCGCGTTGTCAGAAGCCTTTATTTATAATGTTTATTCCTTTTTAGGATACGGTGGTTTTGAAGAACAAGCGCTTGCTGCTTACACTGACGAAGCCATGTTTACGCATTCGGGTAGAAATATCAATACATTTACAGAAGCGTCTGAAAGCCCTTCTAACGTCGCTTGGCAAAGTCCAACTTACGAATGGGGTAGAATGTATCTCGCTATCAGACAAGCCAATGTTGCGCTTGAAAACCTACCAAAGGCGACTTTTACAAATGCGGCGCTGAATGCTAAATTAACAGGCGAAGCCTATTTCCTTAGAGCTTATTACTATCAGCAATTGCTTAGGTTTTATGGGGGCGTACCGCTTATCAACAAATCTTATGGCTTGAATGAGGACTATACAGTTGCCAGAAATACTTATGATGAATGTGTCAAATTCATTGTAGCTGACCTCGATAAAGCCATTGCGGCATTACCCGATGCAAAAACTGCTCAACCCGGCAGAGCATCAAAGCTAAGTGCCATGGCACTTAAGGCAAGGGTATTGCTTTATGCTGCCAGCGATTTACATGATGGACCGACTGCAAAAGCGAAGTCAAGTGTCTTGGCAAGCTACACTAATATTGATTTGGTGGCTTATCCTTCTGGAGACCGTGCCGCCAGATGGAACGCTGCAAAAGCTGCTGCAAAAGCCGCTTTAGACGCATCAACTGGTTATAAATTGAATCTAACGGCTCCTGTTTCAGCAGAAGATGGCAAAAATAACTACATATCCATTGCTATGGGTGGACAAAGTGCTGTCGGCGACCCTGCAGCAGCGAGTGAGTTGATTTTCCAACGCACGCATACGGCTCTTTATACGCAAGAAGACAACTGGCCCCTCGGCGGTATTCACTACGGTATCAACAACGGACCGAATGGCTACCACAACTGGGCGGGTAATACACCGATTCAGCAATTGGTGGACGATTATGAAATGATGGATGGTACTAAATTCGATTGGACTAAGCCTGCCCAAAAAGCGGATCCTTACACCAGTCGTGACCCCCGTTTTTATGCGACTGTTTTATATGATGGCTCTCCGTGGAAACCAAGACCTTCTGACGTGGCCGCCTTAGACCCTGCTAATCAAATTCAAACAGGCTATTATGACAATGGGGCAGGCGGCAAAATCAACGGTATTGATACCAGAGAATCGGCTGTCGAAAACTGGAATGGTAGTAGAACACACTATTATACCCGTAAATTCATTGATCCGAATCCTGCTTTAGCTGATAACCAATCAAGCGCACAAGTCATTCCTTGGCCCTTTATCCGCTACACCGAAATGGCTCTAAGTTATGCAGAAGCTTGTATCGAAACGGGCGATGAAGTAGAAGCAAGACTATGGATTAACAGAATCCGTTTCAGAGCAGGTATGCCCGCTATAACTGATGCAGGTGCTGCTTTGAAAGACAGATTGCGGAATGAAAGAAGAGTCGAATTGGCTTACGAAGAGCATCGTTATCATGATGCACGCAGATGGATGATTGCCCCAACAACCCTTGGACGCGGTATCAAATCTATAAATGTAGATGCTAAACTGAAGTCAGGTGCCACAGCACCAAAAACTTATAAGTTTGATAAATCACTTTACACTTACACTTATACAGTAGAAGATAATACATCCAATGAAACCCGTAAGTGGAATGATAAAATGTATTACCGTGTACTGAATAGAGATGAAATAAGTCGGAACAGTAAACTGGTTCAGAATCCGGGTTATTAATCTGAAATACGCTAATCTTTTAAAAAATCTACCTCACTTTTGGGGTAGATTTTTTAATTTTAGCCCATCCCTAAAGCCCCCCTCAGTATTTTAGGAACGCAAACCCAATAACATATCAATGAAGACACAAAACCATTATAATGAAGGGACACAGGAAACCCAACGACGTATCTTAGCATTAAAATCATAGGGATGTGTAATTTTCTATATTAATATGAAAAGGAATAATTTGACTTTACCAAAACAAAACAACATCATACTCTTACTGCTTTGTTTGGCAGCAGGTTGTCAGCCAGAAAAACCATTGACTGATACAGATTTTTCGACAAAATGGGCAGAAATGACCCTTTTTATCACTAAAAACACGCCTGGCAATTCTCCTACTTATTCATCAAGATGTCTCGGTTACATTGGTTTGACCATGTATGAATCTATCGTTCATGGCTATTCGCCGTATCAATCGCTCCAAGGGCAAATAGATGGATTGGACAGTTTGCCAATGCCTGCAAAGGATGCTCAATATGATTGGAAACTGTCACTCAATGCTGCCCAAGCCTTTATATTAAAAAGCATTTATAACCAAACCTCCGATCAAAACAAACTTAAAATTGATTCATTAGAAACCGTTATCTATCAATCTTATACAGCTAAAATAAATGACAAAGCATTGATTGATAGGTCAATAGCTTATGGTAAAACTGTTGCTGCAACCATTTTTGAATGGTCAAAAACAGATGGTGGACACAGGGGCTATTTGAAAAACTTTGATAAAACCATGGTCTATCCTGCCAAATTGGGCTCATGGAAACCACCTTTGTATGGACAATCTTTTAGCCATTATCCGCTACATCCACATTGGGGAGAAAATCGAACGTTTTTAAAACAAGACCATCAAATCACCGACCCCTCAGTAATACCCTTCGATACCATGCCTAATTCACCTTATTATAAGGAGTTTTTAGCTGTTTATGAACAAGAGAAAGCCTTAACGCAAGACCAAAAAGAAGCCGCCGTTTGGTGGGGCGATGACCCCGACGAAACCGTCACGCCACCCGGTCATTCCTATTATTTGGCAACTTTGGTGATAAAAAAAGTAAAACCGAGCCTCATTCAATGCGCTGAAACCTATGCCAAAGTGGGTATAGGTGTCGCCGATGCTTTTATCAATTGTTGGAAATGGAAATACCAGTTTTTTACAGAAAGACCCAACACTTACATCACAGAACACATCGACCCAAGGTGGGAATCGTTTTGGCCCGACCCGCCTTTTCCAGCTTTTCCGTCTGGTCATGCCATTCAAGCCGCAGCGACGGCAACCGTACTAACGGAATTGTATGGCGAAAAATTTACTTTTACCGATGATACGCACAAGGGTCGAAAAAGAGATGGGTTAAGAAAAACAGATTTCAAACCCCGACATTATAATTCTTTCTGGGAAGTGGCAGAAGAAACCGCTAATTCTCGCTTTTATGGTGGCATTCACACACACATGGATAATAACGCAGGCTTGGAAAAAGGTAAGAATATAGGGGAAAACATTAATCATCTAAATTGGAAAAATGAGAAGAAATAGAAATAGTCAATGGTTTATAGACATGAAACGGTGTAAAATGCCAAAAATACTGAGGGGGGATAGATTTACGAAATCTTCAAGATTTCGTAAATCTGCGCTCAAATTAGGTTCGGGGAACTTTCAAAGTTCCCCGAACCTAATTATCCTAAGTGTTCAAGGGCGGTGGAACGGAAATGTTCGGGGAACTTTCAAAGTTCCCCGAACATGGTCTGTTATTGCCTTGCTTTTGCTGGTTTTTCCAATTTTTAATGGCTATGCCCAACAGCCAACCGCCTTCAAAGACGTTACAGACCAAGCGGGTATAAAACATCAATTTGGCGTATATGAAGGGTTTTTAGGCGGCGGTATTTGCATTTTAGACATCAACAACGACGGTTACGACGACATTTTTTTGCCTGGCGGAACGACCGACGACATCCTCTATCTCAACAATAAAAACGGTACATTCACCAATATTTATGAACAATCAGGGTTAACAGGTTCGAAAAACTTCATAACGCAAGGTGCCGTCGCCGCTGATGTGAATCGTGATGGCTTCGTGGATTTATACATCACCACCATCACCTCAAAAGGGGCTAAAAAGTTGATTCCAAGAGCACCCAATTTGCTATATCTCAACAATGGCAATAATACATTCCGAGATGCAACCGCTGAATTTCATTTGGATAAATTGAATTCGTTCAGCACAGGTGCCAGTTTCGGCGATTTCAACGCAGACGGTTATCCCGACCTTTTCGTAGGCAATTATTTTACAGAATATCCAGGCGATTTGAGTACCATAAACGATGCGATGATAGTCAGTGCCAACCAAATTACTGAGGGGTATCTGTTGTTGAATGAAAAAGGCAAATCGTTCAAAAATGTTTATAAAGAGTACGGTTTAGACCACAAAGGCTTTGGATTTGGCGGCGTTTTCACCGATTACGACAACGATGGTGACCAAGATCTATTCGTCAACCACGATTTTGGCTACAAACGCACACCCGATTTGCTCTATGAAAACAACTATCCTTGGCATTCATTCAAAGAAGTCAGTGAAAAACGCGGTATGGATTTGAAAATCAATTCCATGACCTCTGCCGTTGGCGATTATAACAATGACGGTTGGATGGATTATTTTATCACCAATATTCGATTCAACAAGTTTATGGTCAATCAAGGTGCAGGGAAGCCTTTTAAAGAGATGTCCAAAGAATTTGGGGTCAATTTTATCACCATCAGTTGGGGTGCGAACTTCGCCGATTTTGACCATGATGGCGACTTAGATTTGTACGTTGCCAATGGTGATTTGAATCCGAATTGTCAACCCATGGGTAATTATTATTTTGAAAACGTCGGCGGCAAATTTATTGAAGAAGCAAGGTTAAAAGGGGTGAATGACTACGGCATTGGGCGCGGCTCCGTGGTTTTTGATTTTGATAATGATGGCGATTTAGACATTATGGTAGTCAACCAAAAACCTGTTTTGACCTATCCTGTCAATTCAACTACCCGTTTATTTCGCAATGATTCGGCACAAGGCAACTGGATAAAAATAAACCTCAATGGCTTAGATGCCGAGTCGCATGGCTTGGGGTCAAGGGTAGAAATTGTCATTGGCGGCAAGCACCAAATTCGCGAAATTGATGG
>JAYTMI010000469.1:0-16474 GCA_043728625.1 Saprospiraceae bacterium
CCAGAACATGGTCATCAAGTCGCTTGGACAGAGGCGTGCAAAGCGGGTTTTAACAGTGCACAACACAAAGCTTTGTCTTCCTCTTTTGACTATTCAGGTCCATTGACCGAAACGGTTTTGATGGGTAACTTGGCTATCCGCAGCTATATGTTGCGCAAGGCAACTGATAGACCGAACCGCTTTACATACGATGGGCGTAAAAAACTGCTTTGGGATGGTACAAATATGAAAATTACAAACTTTGAAGATGCCAACCAATTCGTTTCACGCCCCTATCGAGAAGGGTGGAAAATGGTCTGATCATGCTCACAATATTTGGGAAATCGCTTCGCAACTAACGGCGATTTGATTTCCTAAAATTCTAAATTGAATTAACTAAATAACAAGCTAAAAGACTTTAAACCAACAGAATGAAAAGAAACAATCTCATCTATTGCCTATTTGCATCCATTGCATTGATATATGCTTGCAAAGTGAAAATGGCGACGACGACACCTGTTACAAATACGGCAACCATAGCGGCAACCGCAGAAAATAAGGAAGACAGTATTGATTTACCACCAATCGCGCCATTTTCAATAACGCCTTTGACACCTGAACAAAGCCTTGCCGCCTTTCATGTGCCAGAAGGTTATCACCTTGAATTGGTAGCAAGCGAACCGATGATTACCGAACCTGTGGCAATTGCTTGGGACGGCAATGCGAAAATGTATGTGGCACAAATGGAAACCTACACGCAGGATGCAGACGGTACAGGTACAAAAGAAAATAAAAGCCGCGTCATGCTCTTGGAAGATACCAACGCCGATGGAAAAATGGACAAAAGCACGGTTTTTATCAAAGATATGGTGTTGCCGCGCATGATTTTGTGTGTCAACCACGAGCTTTTGGTGAATGAAACGGATACTTATGATATTTACAGTTATAAAGACACAAACGGCGATGGCGTGTCCGATGAAAAGAAAATAGTATATAGTGTCGGCAAGGTTGCGCCGGGCAATTTAGAGCATCAACGCAGTGGTTTGGATTGGAATTTGGACAATTACATTTATCAAACGGTTGATCCCGTCCGTTTTCGTTATTCGAATGGTGTTCTCCAAGCGGATTCAATGCCCAGTGGTTCAAATGGGCAATGGGGTTTGACGCATGACAACTACGGGCGTTTATTTTTCAGCAGAGGCGGCGGCGAAAATGCAGGTTCTGGTTTTCAAATCAATCCAAAATATGGGGCATTAGAGTTTTCAGATGCTTACGACGAAAAAAGATTCAGTCCTGTTTGGTCTTTGATTTCAAATCCCGATGTACAAGGTGGATTTCCGAGATTGCGAAAAGACAGCACTTTGAACCATTTTACGGCTGCCAATGGGCAATCCATATTCAGAGGAGACCGTTTGCCCGCCGATTTAGTGGGCGATTATTTGATAAATGAACCCGTTGCAAGGATTATTCGCCGTGCAAAAGTCATCAACAAAGAAGGCAAAACACATCTTGAAAACGCTTATGAACGCAAGGAATTTATTGCCAGCACCGACTTTTTTTTCAGACCTGTCAACACTTACACGGGACCCGATGGGCTTTTGTATATCGTGGATATGAATCGAGGTATTATTCAAGAGTCCAATTGGACACGCAAAGGCAGTTTTCTACGTGGTAAAATTGATTTTTACGAGCTCGCTAAAATCAATCAACGCGGCAGAATTTGGCGATTGGTGCACGATGGATTTAAGCCAGGACCAAAGCCGAAAATGCTTGACGTACCCGCCACTTCTTTGGTCGCTTATTTAGACCATCCAAACGGTTGGTGGCGTGACAATGCCCAAAAACAAATCGTCATTTTAGGCGACAAATCGGTTGTACCGACCTTAAAACTGATGGCAACAGGACAAAAAAATGTGTCTGCATTGGGCAGATTACATGCTTTGTGGACATTAGAAGGCTTGGATGTCCTCAATAAAGACATTCTTTACACTGCTATGAAAGATGCTGAACCACAAATCAGACGGGCGGCGATTTGGATAAGTGAACGCTATATCAATCAAAATGACAATGAGATGATTGCCCAAGTTGGCAAACTGATGAACGACAATAATTATGATGTCAAAACACAAGTGCTTTTATCATTGGGCACCAGCAAAAATGACTTGGCGAAGCAGATTGTTCAAGATATTTTGAGCCAAAATCCTAATAATCAAATGCTGAAAAGCACAAAAGCCAGTATTGACAAAAACGAAGATGCTAAAATATATGGGGCTAAACTCGCGGGCTTCTCCCCTGCCGATAGAAAATTGATATTGAATGGTGCTGAAATTTATCAATCCATGTGCTCGCCTTGTCATGGTGGCGATGGAAAAGGTTTGCCGACCAATGCCGCACCAGCGTTAAGAGGTGCAAAACATGTGAATGCCGATAAAGCCATCGCCATCAGAATTTTATTGCATGGTTTAAAAGGTCCGATTGAAGGGAAAACGTATCCGAGTGAAATGGTGGCGATGAAAGACAATGATGATGAGTGGATTGCGTCAGTTTTGAGTTATGTCCGTTATGAATTTGTGGGCACGCGCATAAGATTCAATAAAACGTGGGAATCTGCTGTCATTCAACCCGACGATGTCAAAAAATTGAGAAACCAACACGCAAAAGTAAAAAAGGCTTGGACAATTGTGGATTTAGAAAAAATGTCTGCTGAGCCTACAAAACCCAATTGAAATCAGATAAATCTTTAAAAAATGAAAAAATTACACATCAATCGGCGTACTTTCATCAAAGGCGCTACGGCAACTTTGGCACTGTCAGCCATAGGCTCAAAAGCTGCCCATGTATTTAACCCTGCCAAAACGTACCGAGTCGGTTTGATAGGCACAGGATGGTATGGCAAAAGCGATTTGTTCAGACTCATCCAAGTAGCGGATGTTGAGGTCGTTGCGCTGTGCGATGTGGATAAAAAGATGCTCAAAGCAGCCGGTGATTTGGTCAGTAAACGCCAAAAATCTAAAGCCATACCCAAATTGTATGGCGATTATCGCAAAATGTTGGCAGAAAATAAGTTAGACATTGTGTTAATCGGCTCTCCTGACCATTGGCACGCCTTACAAGCCATTGATGCGGTGCGTGCAGGTGCACATGTCTATGTACAAAAGCCTATCAGCGTGGATGTTATCGAAGGCGAGGCAATGGTGGCGGCGGCACGCAAATACAACAAAGTGGTGCAAGTCGGCACGCAGCGCAAAAGCACGCCACACCTCATTGATGCCAAAAAAAATATCGTAGATGCGGGGTTATTGGGAAAAATCTCACATGTAGAAATGTGTTGTTATTACCACATGCGTAACAACGGCAATCCACCTGTTGTACCCATTCCTGATTTTTTCGATTATGATATGTGGTCGGGTCCCGCACCTATGCGTCCTTATGATGGTTTACCACACAAAAGATGGTGGCGCACGTTTATGGAATATGGCAACGGCATCACAGGCGATATGTGCGTCCACATGTTCGACACAGTTCGTTGGATGCTGCAATTAGGCTGGCCTCAACGCATTGTTTCTACAGGTGGTATTTATGTCCAAAAAGAAGGTAAATCGAATATTTCAGATACTCAAACCGCTATTTTTGAATACAAAGATCTCAATTGCGTCTGGCAACATCGGTCATGGGGAACGGCTGCAAATCCAGAATATCCCTGGTCTTTTACGCTTTATGGTGAAAAAGGCACTTTGATTGCCAGCACAATGCAATACGATTTTATACCAGAAGGTAAAGAAAATGGTGAAAAAATACACAAAGACGTTGTTTTTGAAAAAGAAAAATACCCAGAAGACCTCACCGAAGCCGATATTGAACTCAATGCCGCGCCCGCAACAAGGTTGCACATGCTCGATTTTTTGAAAGCCATCGAAAACAAGACAAAACCTGTTGCCGACATTGAAGAAGGGCATATTTCGACGGCGAGTTGTATTTTGGCGAATATGTCTATGAAATTAGGCGGTCGCCCTTTGGTTTATGATGCCAAAAAACGCATAGTCGTAGGTGACAAAGAAGCTACGGCATTATTGCGGCGAAATTATCGGAAAAACTGGACGCATCCAGAAGTGGAGAGAGTGTAAAAAATTGAGGCTGTCTCAAAAGGTACAACCTTGATTAGTCTGCCAAATATTATTTTATTGAACGGCGTTTATGTTCGGGGAACTTTTGAAGTTCCCCGAACATGGTGTCCGAATCAAAATAATATTCTGAACAAAAAAAGAGCCGCTGCCTTTTGATACAGCCTCAATAGGATCCTAAGATTTCCTTTATCAATCCTCTCCACCACCCATATTACTGAGGGGGGTAATATTCGAACCAAAAAACAAGGCGTTCAGAAAGAGCTTATTTGTGCCATACCAGACAGCACGGAAATTGGGATTGTCTGCAAATAAGATGACTCGACCGGCACCATCTTCTGACACCAATATCGCCGCAGAATTGGCAATGTATTTTCCCACATCTCGATGTAAATAACCGCCAATCAATGGATTAGCAGCGTATTGTGCGACCGTATTATAGGTTTTTTCGCCTGGTTTTATGAACGTCGAACCATTACGATAAACGGATACTTTTCTATCTGAAAAACCAAATCCAATGGGGTGCGTAATGTCTAAATCTATCTGAAAAATAGAACCACCAATGGCTTTTGCCCCTTCCCAACCTGCAGCGTCTTCGTAATTGATTCTGCCTTTGATTTTTGTGGTGTCGGTTATCAATTGCTCTTTAATCAAATTTTGTTTAATCGCCCATTCCGAAGCCGTTTTAAAAGTTATCAAAGTACCCCCATTTTGAACCCACGCTTTGATTTTACGAACAACAGCAGAATCAAAACGGTAAGTACCACTGACCATAACCATTGTGTTATACCGATTCAAATTAATTGTGCTCAAACTGGTTACTTCTACTTTTGTTATCGGCATCCCTATTCTTTGGTCGAGCAAATGCCAAACTTCGCCAGCTTCGTAGCCAGAAACACCCGTTCCAAGCAACATTAATGCCTCTGGTTTTTTGACCGTTTTGATGTTGCCGCTGCCTAAATCTATGCCTGTAATGCTGTAACCATTGTTTATAGGAATCATATCAATTTGCGCTGCAAGGCTCACTTTTTCTAATAAATTGAATAAACTATCACTTGAAATTTTCTGCAAATTGACAGGAATAACCAAAGTGCCATAATCAAAACTTCTTTGACTATTACCCATTTTTAGCGTAAAGGGTTTGAAACTGGTTTGAACGATAGCCCCGCCTTTTTGTAATTGATATAAGGCTTTGTGTGCATTATAATCCGTCAATTCAATCAAATACGCATAGTTGCTTTTTTCAATAATTTTTACTGGTTTTACTAAAAATCCGTTGATTTGTTGACCTTTTGATGGCATCACTTTCAATTCAGCATAAGGTAAATTGTAGGCATGAACCACAGACCATGTGGAGGCATCGTAAAAAATACTATCCGCATAAGTAATGCCTTTTTCAAAAATGGAACGCACCATGATATAATTCAACTGCTCGGTTGGTACTGTGTAAGCCGTGCCTTTCTCAAATTTTTTGCCGTCTTGGGTGATGTTATTGTCCAATGCATAACAATCAATATGGTGTTTGAGTAAGAAATTGACAAACAGATTCGTCCGTGTTACATCTTTAGCATCGCCAAAAACGTAGGCTTTTATGGGGTTCGCTCGTGCTTGATTCAAAGCTGTTTTATAAAAATCATGGCGTAATTGTATCAAATTGGCTTTTTCTGTCAAAGAAGCTCTAACCGTCGTCAATGCTGCGACAAACTGATTGCGAATGGTGAACCCAAAACTGAGGGGTATCGTCGTTGTCTCTTGCAAATGACCACGAGAGCTCGCTTGTTCGAATAGAAAACCCGCACCACCATAAAAATTGATATAACTCGAGCCATAACCCGGATACAATTTATCAAAAGCCTCTTTGGTGAAGTACATCGAGCCTAATTTATTCATGGCTTCTGCAAAATAGTTGCCAAACGTAGGGTATATTTTGTCATACAACAAAGCGGGAACAATCGGATTGTTTGAACTGTATTTGCCTGGGTCGAAGTAAAACGTTGAGTTTGTGCCCATTTCGTGATGGTCTGTTTGCACATAAGGGTGCCACCGATGAAAAAAAGCGGCGCGGCTCTCGCTTTCAGGATGAGACAACAAAAACCAATCTCGATTGAGGTCAAACCAATAATGATTTGTGCGACCACCAGGCCAAACTTCGTTGTGCTCGCGGTCATTTGGGTCAGCCACAAGCGGGTCGCCTTTGTGCATATTTGCCCAATGTGCATGCCTGTCACGACCATCTGGATTGATAACAGGATTGAGTGTAATGACCATACTGTCTAACCATTTGACCGTTTCGGGGCTGTCAGAAGCTGCCAAATAGTAAGCCGTCAAAAGCGAAGCTTCGCCACCTGATGGCTCGTTGCCATGCACATTATAAGCCAAATGAATGACCAAAGGCACGTTTTCCGCAACGTTTTCTGTCCGTCGTTTCAAATTCGCTTGACGAATGTCCTCCAAACGTCCATGATTTGTAGGTGATGTAAAAATGGCTGCAATCAAAGGGCGATGCTCGTATGTTTCGCCAATAGTTTCAAGCGTCATGCGGTCGGAAAGCCGATCCAATTCTTGAAAATAAGACACTATGCGGTCATAACGGGTATGATGTGACCCAATCGGATAGCCCAAAAACTGCTCGGGCGTTGGGATTTTAGGATTAAGATTGCCCGCATTGGGGTAAAAATAATCGGCTTGAGCCGTCATCTTCAAACAAGTCAAACAGAAGAAACAGACAAGGGCAAAGAAGCAATTTTTCATTTTGGATTGATTTAATTTTGATATAAAAAGGCATTTTATAAGAATAATCCTCAAATATCTAAAATGTTTTGTCTTTGTAACCACCCCCTCAGTAAAAGGGGATGATAAAAAAACCTGCATCGCGTGTAAGTCGGATTTTGCAGCGTATTTTTGGGCATCAAAATCTAAGGTAAAAAGAAAAAAATTGCTGTATTTTCACACGAACAAATAGAGTGCAACCTTATATGCGCTATAAAAGTTATCACACTACGAAAAACAACTGTGATTTATTTATCCTTTTTTTACTTAAAACAATTAAAAATGAATCAAGAAAAGCCAACAGTCATTAACAAGAAAACACTACCGAAATTAAATCCAATACGTATTTGAATTTAAACAAGTAAATAAATATTGAGTGTATGGCAATTCTCACTACCGTCATCGGTATATTGCTCCTTGTGCTGCTGATTTCCTATTTCAGATTGCACACATTTTTATCTTTTTTGTTGGTGTCTATTGGCATCGGATTGGTTTTGGGCATGAAGCCCGAAGCCCTGACGAAAGCCGTTCAAAATGGTATCGGCAGCACGTTGGGTTCAATTGCAACTATCATTGCTTTGGGTGCGATGCTGGGTAAATTGGTCGCTGTAAGCGGCGCAGCACAGCAAATTTCCTTGAAAATGATAGAACTGGTGGGCATAAAGCACATTCGCTGGGCGTTTATGATTACGGGATTTATTGTCGGTTTGCCTTTGTTTTATTCCGTCGGTTTCATGCTTATCGTGCCTTTAGCGATAACCGTGGCGCACCGCTACAACCTATCGGCAGTCTATGTTTCTTTGCCATTATTGGCATCTTTGACCGTCACGCAAGGGTATTTGCCGCCGCATCCCGCCCCTTTATTTTTAGTAAAACAATTGAATGCGGATATGGGTCTGACCTTGTTTTATGGCATTATCATCTCCATTCCCGCTATTTTAATATCAGGTGCGCTCTATGGCTCAACAGTAAAAGGGTATAATACACAACCCAATTTGTCGTTCGTTGCGCCACAATTACCGCCCGAACAGTTGCCTTCTGCCCCCCTCAGTATTTTGACCATTTTATTGCCTATTTTATTGATTGGCATCAGTGCTATTGCAACGCCTTATTTACCAGAAGGTAGTTTTTCGAAAGATTTTTTCCTGTTTATCGGCGATGCCAATGTCGGTTTGTTGATTGCCGTTTTATTTGCCTCCTTAACATTAGGCGTTTTTAGAGGCAAAAGCAATAAAGAAATTACCCAATATTATACCGATGCCGTTAAAGATGTAGCTTCGCTTTTTTTAATCTTTGGGGGTGCCGGTGCTTTGAAACAGATACTCACGGATGGCGGTGTTTCGCAAACCATCGCCGATTATATGCAGCATTCCAATTTGAATCCCTACGTTTTAGGTTGGGGCATTGCTGCCATTATCCGCGTCTGCGTTGGGTCATCAACCGTTTCGGGCATTACAACGGCAGGCTTTATAGCTCCTTTGATGGCAACAGTGTCTGTCAATGCCAATTTGATGGTTTTGAGCATTGGCGCTGGTAGCATGATGTTTTCTCATGTCAACGACACAGGTTTCTGGCTTTTCAGAGAATATTTCCAATTATCCATGAAAGACACCATAAAAACATGGTCGGTGATGGATACACTTGTATCAATAACGGGCTTATTGGGGGTGTTGGCGCTGACATGGTTTGTTTAAAAAACGATTATCAAATGTATTAAATCAGCCTAAAATCATGACAAAGTTTATGAAAACGTTCAGTTTCTTCATTATGAGTTTGCTTATAACAGCAAACGCATCAACGCAAAATGCGCCCGTTCGCATGGGCATCGTAGGCATGACACACGACCACGTGAGGGGCATTTTAAACAATCCGAAGCATGAAGGCATGATATTGGTCGGTTTTGCCGAACCCAATAAAGCATTGGCTTTGCGGTATTTGAAAGAAGCAAAATTACCTGATAGTCTGTGGTTTTCAAGTCTTGAAGACATGATTGAGAAAGCCAAACCCGAAGCAGTCTGTGATTTCAGAAGTACATTTGAACATCTCGAAACAGTTGAAAAATGTGCACCTAAAAAAATTCATGTGATGGTTGAAAAGCCATTGGCGGTCAACTTGGTTCACGCCCAAAAGATGGAAAAATTGGCAAAACAATATGGTATTCAACTCATTACAAATTATGAAACAACGTGGTATGCCAGCCATCATCAGGCATTTGACATGATTCATACTGAGGGGGTGCTGGGCGACATCAGAAAAGTCGTCATTCACGACGGACATCGCGGACCAAAGGAAATCGGCTGTTCTGAAGCTTTTTTAAGTTGGCTTACCGACCCCATCAAAAATGGCGGCGGTGCAATTATGGATTTTGGTTGTTACGGTGCTGATATTATGACATGGCTCATGAAAGGCGAAAAACCCATATCAGTAACCGCCATTGCTCAAACCAACAAACCCGATATCTATCCAAAAGTAGATGACGAGGCGACGATTATCGTCCAATATCCAAAAGCACAAGCGATTTTTCAAGCATCGTGGAACTGGTCTTTCGACAGAAAGGATGCAGAAATATATGGCGTAAAAGGTGCCCTTTTTGCTGACAAAACCAATCAAATACGTGTTCGCATGGGCAATTCACCCGAAGAAAAAAAGGAAGTCAAACCTTTAACATCGCCCAATAATGACGCCTTTAGCTATTTTGCTAGCGTTGTAAAAGGAAAGATTAACCCTGAAAAGGATTTAGGTTCTTTGAGTATAAATATGGTCGTGATGACCATATTGGATGCGGCTGTCATTTCTTCAAAAAGCCATAAAACCGTGTTTTTAAAGCAGTAATACTTTATTATTAACGCGTTGCAGGTATTACTTTTAGGCAAATATTTTTTACAATTAAAATTTGAAAGTGACAGACAACTTAAACATCGCAATAGCGCAATTAGCCCCTGTTTGGCTCAATAAAAAGGCAACGCTTAAAAAAATTGAAGAAGCCATACAAGAAGCCGCGACGCAAAAAGCCCAATTGGTTTGCTTTGGCGAAACCCTTTTGCCGGGTTATCCTTTTTGGCTGGAACTAACCGACGGTGCGCGTTTTAATTCCCCTCTTCAAAAAGAGATTTTTGCGCATTACTTGAAACAAGCCGTCAATATTGAAGCCGGTGACTTGGATAGCCTTTGTGCATTGGCAAAACAATACCGCATCGCCGTATATATCGGATGCGCCGAAAGAGCGACTGATCGCGCAGGACACAGCGTCTATTGTAGTTTGGTTTACATTGATAATCAAGGTATTATACAATCCATTCACAGAAAATTGATGCCGACTTATGAAGAAAGATTGGCATGGAGTTTTGGCGATGGCAACGGTTTAAAAGTGCATGAACTGGGATCTTTTACTGTGGGGGGTTTAAATTGTTGGGAAAACTGGATGCCACTTGCCCGAACCGCCTTATATGCACAAGGTGAAAATCTGCACGTAGCCGTTTGGCCCGGAAATGTACGCAACACCATTGATTTGACAAGGCATATTGCCCTTGAAAACCGTATGTATGTCCTGTCTGTTTCAGGATTGATGCGTAAAAAGGACATTCAAAACGACATGCCACACCCTGATTTAATACGACAAAATGCCCCAGAATTTCTAAGCAATGGTGGCTCTTGTATCGCTGCACCCGATGGCAGTTGGATGATTGAGCCCATTGAAGGAAAAGAAATTGTTGTCACCGCTACCATAGATTTGAATGAAGTCCGAAAAGAACGGCAAAATTTTGACCCTTCTGGGCATTATTCCAGACCCGATGTTTTTGAATTGACTGTTCATACGCAACGTCAGAAATTGGTTGGTTTTGTGCCTTAGTCTTTATGGTTAAAACCTCATCTGTTTTTGTAACTTAAAAACATGAATGAATACAGTTTTACATTAAAAACACAATTTTTGTAATTATTTTACGCATTTTTGAGTAAAAAATGTACTTTAAAAGTACATTTTTTACTCAAAAGGCATTTTTAAAAATAGAATTTCTATTTTTGTGACCAAACTCTTATTGCTATGAAAATCGCCGTAACAAATCTCAAAGGGGGGGTAGGCAAAACAACAATTGCTGTAAACCTTGCTGTTGCTTTAACCCTACGTGGAAAAAGTGTCTGTATCATTGATACCGACCAAAAACAAAACTCGTCCGTTGAGTGGTCAACTTGCCGTGAAGACGATAAACCCATCATTCAAGTATTCGCTATTGAACCCGAACAAATCAAGGTCAAAACATTGAATGACTTGGAAAAGAAATTTGATGTCTTGATATTGGATGGCACGCCTCAAATTTCGGAGTTGGCGAGTCGAACAATTGTCGTCTGTGACATTATTTTAATTCCCGTTTCTGCCAGTTTGTATGACTTTAGAGCCTATGAGAAGTTTTTAGGGCTTTTAGAGGAGACAAATAAGAATCGGATCGCATTAGACATGTCGAGTGTACAATCATTCGTCATACTCAACAAAATAAACGATAGAGCGAATATTTCAAGCGAAATAGTGCGGGGTTTGGAAAAATATGATGTTCCCATATTGAAAACAAGGCTCGCAAATCGGACATCTTACGCTGAAACAGCCTTAGATGGCATCGGTGTTGTGGAAGGAAAAGATAAAAAAGCGAGCGATGAGTTCAATAAGTTGGCTGATGAAATCGAAACAATAATATCAAACTTCAATTCTTAAAATGTGTAATTTTTACACATTTTTTACATATTTTTTGTACTTTATTTATGTAAATTTTACAACAATGGCAAAAGACCGTTTCACAAAAAAGGAAATTTTAAAAGATCCTGCGGATATCATTGCTCAAAAGCAACACGCAAGCGAAATTGACAATGAGACTAAGCATAGGGTCAGTCTCAATATTCCTCAAGATAAATACAATATTATAAAGAGAAAAAGTAAAAGTAAAGGCTTGACACTGACAGCCTATTTAATGATTCTGATAAACGATGACATCGAAAATGCGTAAATAAAAACACAATTAATCCGTATTTTGATGGTTAATTACAAAAGGAGAGGGGCGCGCGCAATTTGGGTGAGGAAAACAAAAAACAGATAAAAATAAAAAAAATACAACAACATTTAAAAAATCTGCCCTTTTGTTGTTGTTTAATTCTTTTAAGATCTTTTATTGCTTTTAGACCTCTGTAACTCATTTATTATCAATCAGTTGCATCACTAAAGGCAACTGATTTGGGACGAAAGGTAACTAATTTGGGATTTTGAGTAACCAAATTGGGAGGAAAAGTAACTAAAATGGGACAAAAAGGTAACCAAATTGGGATAGAAGATCGGATGTACATTTAATAGTAACCAAATTGGGAGGAAAATGCTTAAAAATCATTAATGGGTAACTAAAATGGGATAAAAACAGATGTGAAGGAGCCGGTCTTATCCCATTTTAGTTACCTTTGAGAGGTAAATCGTCTGATTTTCCCAATTTAATTATGCTTCATCCCAATTTGGTTACTTTATTTTACTTTTAAATCAATATGAAAAAAGGTATAAAAACCAGAAAAAATAAAGGCATCACGCTCATCAGAAAGTCAAATGACCTGATTGAAGCCAGATACAAGTTTGACGTTTGGGAAACGCGGTTTTTCCTATCTGTGCTTGCTCAAATCCGCAAAGAAGACAATGATTTCAGTGTTTACAGAATTTGGTACAAAGATATTGTCAATATGTTTGACCTAAAGACGCATCAATCTTATGACCTTCTAAGAGAAGGCGCTAAGAAGCTGATGAATAAAAGTTTTTATGTCAGATATGAAGACGATGGCAAACCTAGAGAGGTACAGTATCATATTTTGAGAGAAATTGACTACTCAACACAAGGGAAAGAGGGTAGGGATGAGAGCCAAGAATACATTGATCTGACGATTGAGCAGAAGATGAAGCCCTTATTGCTGCAATTGCAAAAGAGTTTCACGACTTATGACCTTAGAAATGTTACCAAATTGGGTATGTATGCCACGCGGGTTTATGAGTTATTAAAACAATATGAAGTTATTGGAAATAGAACATTCAAGATTGAGGAAATGAAAAGAATGTTTGAATTAGAAAAAGAATACCCGCGTTTTCCTAACTTTTTTCAAAAAGTCATCCAACCTGCTGTCAGAGAAATCAATAAATACACCGATTTGAATATTGGGGAAGTTGAAAAACTGAAAGAGGGTAGGAGAGTCGTGGGTTTGTACTTTCATTTTCAGAAAAAAGGGGAAGAGGAAATTAGTAAATTGCGAAAAGATAAACCCAAAACAAAGCAAGCTGACCTATTCAATGCACCCCCTCAGTATGAAGCGGTAAAAAATGATGCACCGCCGAAAACAGAGGTTATTGAGTTTCCGCAGACTGAACCAGACAGATTATTCGGTTTATTTTATACCAAAGTTGTCGAAAATTTGGGGGTAACACCTATGGTTTTTGCGGATTTAGTGAAGCAATACAAAGAAGAGCAGATAAATCAAGCGATCAGAGTGACTCATAGAGCAAAAATGGCTGGGAACATCAAAACAAATGTATCGGGTTATTTTGTACAAGCCTTAAAAAACGGCTATACTGACCAGAAAGAAGAACAGGACAAAAAGAAAGTTAAAGAGGCTCACAAAAAGAAAAACCAAGAAAAATTTGTCGCCGAACTGCACAGCTTAGAATTGGATAAAGCGGCTCAAATTCGGGAACGGATAAAGACATTGGTCGCAAGCAATTCATTGGTCTTAGAGAAAGCAATACAGGGAATAAAGACAAATACACAGGGTAAAATGCGGATTGAAAAACTGGAAGCTGTGTTCGAAAGACCTTTAGAGGTTGAAGATTATCGTCAAGATGAGTATTTGAGAGAGTTTGTGATAAAAGCGATTGTAGAACAAAATCAAGCTGTTTTTTCGGATATTTTCGCAGCCTTTGAATCTGAAATGAGTATTTTGAAAACCAAGACGAAATAAACCTCTGCCGAGTTTTCATGGTGCATTTTAGTTTTAACGAAATTGAAAATGTGCAATTTTTGTGCATTTTATGTATTTTTTTAGTGTGAAAAAGATGTATTTTATGTAAAAAAATGCCAAATCAGTAATGGAAAAAAGCAATGAAATAACCCCCTTTGTCCAAAAGGATGTCTTCGGAGAGGGAAAAGAGATAAGAAAGGTGTGGCACAATGAAGAATGGTATTTTTCGGTCATTGATGTTATTGGTTTTTTGACGGATTCAGAAAAGCCAAGTCAGTATTGGCACAATATGAAAAAGAGAGACAGCCACCTTTCACCAATTTGTTTAAAGCTGAAATTGAGAGGTCAAGACGGTAAAAATTATCCGTCTGACTGTGCCAATACTGAGGGGGCGCTTCGCATTGTTATGTCGGTGCCATCACCCAAAGCGGAACCCTTAAAGTTGTGGCTTGCACAGGTTGGTACAGAACGCATACTGGAAACGGAAAACCCAGAATTGACTTTTGAACGAGCCAGAGAAATTTATAAAGCAAAAGGCTATCCCGATGATTGGATAGGTTATAGAGAGAAAAGTATTATTGCACGAAAGCTTTTAACCGATGAATGGAAAAACAGGGGTGTCAAAGAAGGTCAGGAATACAGTATTTTAACGGCTACTATTGCAAAGCAAACATTCGGATTGAATCCTAGTGAACACGCTCAATTGAAAGGGCTTGAAAAGCAAAATCTACGTGACAATATGACTTTGCTTGAATTGATTTTTGTCGCATTGGGTGAAGAAGTAACAAGACAAGTGACAATGGAGGACGATGCTAAAGGATTTCACGAAAGCCATGATGCGGCAACCAAAGGCGGACGAATGGCAGGAGAAGCAAGGGAACGCCTTGAAAGTCAGTTGAAGAAGCCCATTGTTTCTTCTGAAAATTTTTTAAAATTAAACAACGATGATAAGCCTAACGAACGACTCGAAGGCGATAAAACAAAATAAAACTTGATAACAGGTGTTTGACATTCTTTTTTTTGCAAAATACTGAGGGGTCTCTAAAGGCATTTAAATATCCCTTAAAAAAAAGCTGTCTGTCACCTTCAAAAGGGACAAGACAGCTTCGACAAAATATTTCACTAAATCTTTTATCTCTTTGTTTTATGAGCATTGGGGTAGGAGTCTTCGTTTTTCTACCTTCTACGTTTACCCATAAATTTGTTATCGTTGTATCTGCACGTAACCTATTTTTTTGTTGCCTTCGCCATCTTCAAAGATGTAGAAGTACGTGCCGTCAGGAAGGTTTATGTTATTCCATTTACCATCCCAATCGTTTTTATAACCTTTGGTATTCATCACCTGTGTGCCCCAACGGTTATAGACATTGACGATATTATTCGGGAATTTTTCGATGCCTTCGATGACGAAGAAATCGTTAATACCGTCGTTATTTGGTGAAAAAGCATTGAAAATCTTAATTTTATCGCAACTCACCGTCACTTCAACTTTTGCTGTATCGCAACCACCGATGTCGCAAAGTTCGTAAGTGAAGACATCTGCTTGTCCGCTGTTACAATAATCCAAATCTGGTGTGTAAATGATGCGCATATCGGACGTTACAAGCACCTCACCATGTTTCGGATTGGTGACTATGGTCAATTTGCCGCTGTTTGCATTCAAGCTATCGTTTGACAATACATCAATCAAAACAGGTTGTGCCTTAATGGTCGAAGCATTGTCATCAACGGCTTTTGGACGTTTCACAGCCCTTGAATAAACATGAGTCGTTACGTAAGTTGTGTCGTTGATGCCATACTCATCTGAAATGACATAAGTTGCTTTTTCAACACCTACGGCAACACCTAAGCGAGAGGCGCAAGTTGTCCCTGATAGGTCGGTAAAACGTACATACGTATTTGTACTTGGAAGTAGTTTTGTTAAACGATAACGAGTTCCTAACAATTCATTAGTCGCAATACACAAGGTGTCTTTGTCTCCAACATAGATTGTTGACTCAATATACTGAGGGGTCACACAAGCGGCATTGATGGTCAATGTATCGGCACAACCTGTATTTTTATTGATGAAGACGACTCTGGAATGACCGCGTGGAATGTCCAGAAGTGTACCCATTGGGATGATTTTGGAATTCAATTCCATGATACCGTATGAACTGTTAATTGTACGTGACAATTTGATACTACCATAGGTTTTATGCCTGTCACCGCCGTAAATGGTCAAAGTTGAAGAACTGAGCATCCAGTGACCTGTTGGATCCCAAATATTCATCAAGGCGACGACATCATCCATCGAATTGAGGGTGGTTGCGGTATGTGTTGTACCGTTAACCGTCCAATAATCGAGACTGTAAGGACCTGTTGCACCCCGTCCTGGAATCGTAAAGTAAGTGTATGCAAAAGTCGTATCGTTGTTGCAGGCACCAAATGCTCCTGTATAAGTTGTGCCATTGAGCAAGATGTTATAATCTGGAAGCACATCGTAAGGAATATTGACGCAGACTTTTGGATTCGCTGAACAAGCATCTGTAATGGTGACAGAGTCTTGTGGAATGATACTACCACAACCTGGCAATGTGACTGTAATGATGAATTTCACATAAGCCGACCCGCCTGTTGATGTCATGATGCGGAGA
>JAYTMI010000470.1:0-4615 GCA_043728625.1 Saprospiraceae bacterium
GATAGGTTAAAATTGGCTGAACCTGTTGAGGTTGAAAAAGGAACGCAAGTTAGAATAGATAAAATAGTGAGTGATAAGCAAACGATGTTGGTTGTGCAATTATCCCAATCTGAATAGTCGTGTGCAACCACAAACGCATTTTCAATGTTTAGCCGCAGCAATCCATCTTGCTCTTAATGTAGCCCTCGAATAAGGTCAAAATACTGAGGGGTATAAATCCTACTGAAAATCTTTCGATTGGAATTTTTAAATTTATAGTTTAAACAAAAGAAAAGGCGCATCTTTTTGAGATGCGCCTTCCTTCAATTTAAGAATACAATTAATTTTCAATTAATAACCGGGATTCTGAGCCACAATATTTTGAGTGGTCAAAACCTCTCTTTGTGGTATGGGCCACAAAGCACGGAAAGTTTGAATGATACCCACACTGGCTAATTTGTTATATCGGCGAATATCAAACCACCGATGCCCTTCAAAAGCCAATTCAATCCGACGCTCTTTTTCAATAGCATCCAAAAGAGTGGCTTCAGTAACGGCTACTGCATCAAGAACCCCTGCGCGTTTACGAATGACATTGATATCAGCTAATGCATCAACTAATTTATTCGTTTTCGCACGGGCTTCTGCACGAATCAAATACATCTCAGCTAAGCGAATCATGATATTGTTGTCCGTACCATCCGCTCTTGTAAACTTCAAGGTTTTGGCAGCGGGTGTTGTCGTATAGTTGACGGCTTTGCGGACGTCATTCGCTTCTGATAAATCCCGCAGTGTAGCAGTAGCAGATATTTCATTCCGACCACCCAACGCCGTTGGATAGAAGAAGAAATAAGCTGAGCTTGTATTGGTGGCATCGTACACTAATTCCCAAATAGCTTCGCTATTACCTTTTTGGAAAAAGATATTGGCATAGTTTGGCCCTGTTAATAAAGCATAACCACCTTTAGTTATCACAGAATCAGCCGCCGCTTCAGCCGCAGACCATTCTCCTCTATATAAATGTGCTCTGGCTTTTAAAGCTAAAGCTACTCGGCGATTTACACGACCGGTAGCCACTGAATTAGGAAGATTTAGAACTGCGAAGTCAATGTCTTCTGTAATTTGTTTCCAAATATCCGCTTCCGAAGCACGAGCCACAGGTTTGGCATCATCCACCGAAAGTGTCGGTTTTGTAATAAGCGGAACACCTAAACCACTTCCTTTATTAAAGCCGGTTTCGCTGCCGCCAAAATAACGCAAGAGATTAAAATATTGGAACGCTCTTAATAGCCTTGCCTCTGCAATAGCCGCTGCATTATTGAAACTTTTGTCATCTACTGCAGCAGCAGCTTCTACAACGGTGTTCATCCTGTTAATTCCGCTATAAACGTTTTGCCACATATTGCTTATTTCGACATTGTCAGCCAAGATTTGTTTATTGAATACTTGAGAAAAAGTTGGAAATGTTCCCACATGTGCTATATTATCGGCATACATATCGGCAAATGTCCAATAACGCAAACCGACATAGTTAGCACTTTGCAATGAGTTGTAACAACCCAACAATGCAGCGGTAACATCTTCTTTGCTCTTAAAACCACCCGCACCATCAAGGCTCGACAAGGGGTCTAATTCAATATTTTTTTCGCAAGCAACTGTTCCGAATATCATAGTCGCCACAACGAAATATGAAAAAAATGTCTTTTTCATCTATATTGTATTTATATTATTTTAAAATGTTTTTCAAAATTACCTAAAAAGGCATTATGTCATTGCGAGAATACGAAGCAACTGAGGGGGTATCTGCCTCTCTTAAAAACTTACATTCAAGCCCACTGTATGTGTTCTGGCTTGAGGGAAAGTCAAAAAGTCTGTTCCCGGTGCTGTATTCGTTTCGCCAAAAGTACTGATTTCAGGGTCAAGACCTTTGTATTTCGTAAATGTCAAAAGGTTTTGACCTGAGTAATAAATCCTTAAAGTACCTAAACGCATTTTTGAAATAATACTGGTAGGCAATGAATAGCCGATACTGACATTTTTCAAACGCATATAAGAACCGTCTTCCAGAAAGCGTGTGGAAGTACGCCGATTGTTGTTCGGGTCACCCCAAGCGGCTCGCGGCATTTCGGTATTGGTATTGGTTGGTGTCCATCGAGTTCTGACTGTAGAAAATTGACCAAAAACACTATTCATACCTTCTGAGAAAGCACGGGTGAAATTGAAAACATCATTGCCTTGCATGAATTGGAAGAAAAATGATAAATCAACGCCATAAATATTGAAGTCATTTGTGATACCACCAAACCATTTTGCATTAGCATCCCCGATAATTTCTTGATCGGCAGAAGTTATAAGACCATCACCATTGATGTCTATAAACTTAATATCACCCGGGCGTGTAGCTGTTGATTGATAAACAGCCGTTGGTCTACCCGTTTTCTCTCTGGCAATTTGATTGGCAGCGTCTATTTCTCCTTGATTTTGGAAAATATTACTGGTCCTATAACCTCTGAATGCCCCTAATGCATAGCCTGTATCGACGTAACTGGCAAAGCCTGCTGCAAATTCATTCACAATGTCAGTGACTTTATTTTTATAAGTAGAAACATTAAAAGTTGTTGACCATGTGAAGTTTTTAGAAACGATATTTTGAGTTGTAACCTTAATATCAATGCCTTTATTCTCCATTTTACCCACATTTTGGCTAATATTGCCATAACCTGATGTAAATGGCAGAGGACGGTCAAGCAACAAATTATTGGTATTGGCTTTGTACACTTCGAATTCTAAGCCAATGCGGTCTTTTAATAAACCGATTTCAATACCTGCAGTCAAATCCTCACGCTGTTCCCAAGTCAAATCATTATTACCCAACTGAGTAGGTGCTAAACCGGCGATTTGGTTGTAATTGAAACCTGCTCCAATCAAGGCACGAGAGGCGAAGTTACCGATGTTCGAGTTACCCCGAATACCCCAACCACCTTTGACTTTCAAGTTTGAAAGGGTTTTATTACCTTTCAAAAAAGCCTCATCTGAAATAATCCAAGCAGCAGAAACGCCAGGGAATACACCGTAGCGATTGCCTTTACCAAAACGAGAAGCACCATCGCGGCGAATAGAACCTGAGATAATATAACGACCTTCATAGCTCAAATTCATCCGAGCAAATTGGCTGTTGATACCCCACAAACTTCTTGTAGATTGTATATCTTTTTTCACGGAAGAAGCATTCAATGTCTTCACCGTATTGCCTGTAAAATTTTCACCTTGTGCGAAAAGCGTTTCCGAACGATCTTTTTGGAATGATAGACCTACAACCAAATCCGTTTTAACACCGCCAAAACTCTTTTTATAGAACAAAAGGTTTTCATTGATTAAGTTATGGTCGTTGAAAAACGTTTCAAATCCTTGACCTCTCACACCGGCAGCAGCCGGAACGGTAGAAGGATAAAAACGGAACTCCCTATAGTTAATCAAGTCAGCACCAACATTTGAACGAGCTGTCAGACCTTCTGCTATTTCCCAATCCAATGAGAAATTAGCAAGTACGCGTTGAGTAGGTGCTTCAAATACCGGTAAAAGAGCTGCTGAAACCGGATTCTCTACAGACGAGAATGGGTCACGCGCATAAGTGCCATCAGCATTTGTTACCGGAATATGTCCGCCTGTAAGGAATGCAGCACTTACAACACCATAAATATTGTTATCATTATTGAGGCGATTGCTCAGCGAGCGAGAGTAAGAGGAACTAAAGCTCATTTTCAACTTATCCGTCAAGCGATTATCTACATTGGCTCTTACACTCATACGATTGAAAGATGAACCGATGATGATACCCTTTTGATCAAAATAACTGCCCGATACACGATATTGCAAACGATCAGTTCCGCCTTCAAATGATAAATCCGTATTGCTGATAGGTGCTGTGCGGAATATTTCACTTTGCCAATTGGTGTTAGCAGCATTGGTAGAATCTGTCGGCGAGTATAAAGCCGCTAAACCCACATTTCGGCGCGCCTCATTAATAGTGCCGATATGTTCTTGACCTGTTTGAGGTTCAATTCTTCTCCATGCTTCTTGAACACCATAGTACGTATTCAAAGAAACTTTTGATTTGCCTGATTTACCTCTTTTGGTTGTAATCAAAATAACACCATTACTACCCCTCGAACCATAAATAGAGGCAGCAGCAGCATCTTTCAAAATTTCGATAGATGCAATATCCGTCGGATTTAAATCTGCAATGGCATTAGTGGATTGACCACCCGTACCCAACTGAGCATAACTACCCGTATTAATGGGTATGCCATCTATCACATACAGCGGTTGATTGCCCGCTGTAATAGACGAAGGTCCACGCACTCGAATAGACACACCACCACCCGGCGTTCCTGAATTGGAAGTCACTTGAACACCCGCAGCTTGACCTTGAAGTGCTTGATCAACACTTGTAATGGGTAGTTTTGACAAGACATCACCCGACACTTTAGAGACTGAGCCTGTCAACTCTTTTTTGGTTTGGGTACCATAACCCACCACGACGACCTCATTCAAAATGCTATTTTCTCCCATTGTGATGTTAATCACCGAGCGATTACCAATTGATTCCTCAATTGTCTTGAAACCGACGAAGGAA
>JAYTMI010000471.1:0-1993 GCA_043728625.1 Saprospiraceae bacterium
CACACAATCGCCACCTGAAAAAACGCCATTCAAATTGGTTGAGCCATCAGTATTTATCATGATTTTACCATTCTTATGAAGTAAATTGGCTTGATTGACGATATTTTCAAATGGAATCTGCCCAGCCGCTTTGATAACCATATCTACATCGATCGTTAGCGTTTCGCCTGTTTCTATGGGTGCACGTCTGCCCGAAGAGTCAGGTTCGCCAAGCGACATTTTATGGCAAATCAACTTTTCTACTTTGCCATTTGAACCAATTATTTCTTTAGGTGATGCTAAAAATACAAAATTGCAACCATCTAAACGGGCAATATCCACCTCAACATCCGTACAAGGTTTTTCATTTTCAGTCCGCCGATAGACGATTGTCACCTCTGATGCACCGAGCCGTTTGGATTGTGTAGCTGCATCAATAGCCGTCATGCCCAAACCGATAACTGCCACTTTGTCACCAACGGCAATTTTACTGAGGGGGGTCGTCCGAATGTCATAAATGAATTGAATAGCATCTACAACGCCTTTCAAATCCTCCCCTTCAATGTCCAATGACCGCGCCACACCCACGCCAATGCCTAAGAAAACAGCATCAAAATTCTGTTGCAATTGCTCTAAAAAGACATCTTTTCCAAGCGTTTGATTGTATTTCATGTTGATACCGCCAATTGAAATTATCCAATCTACTTCATCTTCACAAAACTGAGGAGTCACTTTATAGCCCGCCACACCGTAAGTCATTAAGCCGCCGCCTTTGTTTTCCTTTTCAAAAATGGTCACCTCGACACCTTCGAGCGCAAGGGCATGAGCACACGCCAAACCTGCGGGACCTGCTCCTACCACTGCTACTTTTTTACCATTCAAAGGCTTGCGTTGATATAAGTTCCATTTTTGAGAAATGGCTTTTTCAGTAGAATATCGCTGCAATTTGGCTATTTCAATAGGTTTTTCATTCATCAAATTATAAACACAAGCCCCTTCACACAGCTTTTCAACTGGGCAAACCCTTGAACAACCCGCCCCCATAATATTAGAATCAAAAATGGTTTTGGCAGAACCCTTCACATTATCCGTTGAAATTTGGCGGATAAACATCGGCACATCAATACTTGTCGGACAGGATTTCATGCACGGTGCATCATAGCAAAATATGCAACGATTCGCCTCGACAATCGCCCCGTCTTTGGTCTCAAACGGTGGGTGAATGTCGGCAAAGTTTTGGAGATATTCTTCGGTGGTTAGGCGGTTGTTTTTTATCATTTGTGAATATAATTAATCTTTTTAAAGCCTTATTGTTCCCGTTTTACGTAGTATTCCACTTTGTTTTTTCTCGATTGCAGAAGTAAAATATTGCTTTCTAATTTCAAAATTGGTAAAAAATAGTTATCCACCAAAATGCCTACCTGCTTATCAAAATATACTAAATAATAAAATGAACGACAACTTTTAACTTCATAAGCAAGCCCAAATTGCCACTTTCCTGAGCTGTCTAATTCCTCGTGCATTATAGTTTGAAAAATATCTTCATTTTCAAAATCAAAATTAGAAATATCTACTTTCTTAAGTCTTGTTTCACCTTTTTCGTTTATTAGATAGAGGTTGCCTTGCCTAATTATGTTAGTTCCCTCACTATATTTACCATTAATTAAACTGATTGTAGTACTAAGTGTATCTTCTACAACTTGACCATTTTTATAAAGCCCATAATATTGCCACGTTCCTTTGATTTTAGATTTTACGATGTTTAGGGTATCTTGTTTTTGTAATTGAAGATTGGAATCAATTTCAATAGATTCATATTTATATTCAATAGAATTTTGCCCAAATAATATTGAATTAAGAAAGCAGAAAAGGATTAGTGCTAAGTTTTTCATTAGATTTTGTTTTAGAAATAAGTGAAAATGACGATGAAACTCATTACCCCCCCTCAGTATTTGATGTTATTTTTATTGTTTTTCGACTTTCATCTCTGCTATTCATTTCACCGCTTACTCAA
>JAYTMI010000472.1:0-4117 GCA_043728625.1 Saprospiraceae bacterium
AGGGGTTCGAGTACCATGTTCGGGGAACTTTAAAAGTTCCCCGAACATAAAGCTCCTCACCTACAAACACAGCGCGTCATTAGTAACGCAGTGAAAGAATCTGAATTATATTGTTCAGATTCTTTCACTGCATTCAGAATGACAAAAAACGGACATATAGATATAGTGGTAAATAATAATTAACATGCCTAAAAGTTGCTGAATTAAAATGTTTTCAAGACATTTGTTTTAATATTAAAACATATAGTTTTAACCTTTATTCTCGAAAATCAATATTAATGGAGCAAGATAACAAAATCATTCTTTTTCAAGAGAAACAAGTGCGTCGTGTTTGGCACAACGAGCAATGGTTTTTCTCAATCATTGATGTGGTTGGCATCCTTTCTGAAAGCACAGACCCACAACGTTATTGGAGTGTTTTAAAATCACGGTTAAAAAAGCAGGAAGGACTTGACGTTACTACAATCTGTAGTAAGCTCAAAATGGCTGGGCTTGATGGCAAAAATTATCCAACAGATTGCGCCAATACTGAGGGGGTGCTTCGCCTCATCATGTCCGTTCCTTCGCCCAATGCAGAGCCTTTTAAACTGTGGATGGCAAAAGTAGGACAAGAACGCATTGAGGAAATCGAAAATCCCGAACTCGGTATGGAGCGCATACGAGTCCTATACAAAGCCAAAGGTTATACCGATGAATGGATTGAAAGGCGTATGCAAAGCATCGAAACCCGTAAACAACTGACCGAAGAATGGAAAAATAGAGGTGTAAAAGAAGGTCAGGAATACGCTATCCTGACGGCTGAAATTGCCAAAGCCACTTTTGGTTTGACACCCAGCGAACACGGTAAACTCAAAGGTCTGGAGAAACAAAATCTACGTGACCACATGACACCTTTAGAGTTGATTTTTACAGCTTTGGGTGAGGAAGTAACACGTAGTATTGCTGTTGCAGAAGATGCCAAAGGTTTTTTGGAAAACCAAGAAGCTGCGGTTCAAGGCGGAAAACTTGCTGGCGACGCACGAGAGCGTGTGGAACGCGACCAACGTGTGAAAGTTGTTTCATCTCAAAATTATTTGAACCAAATCGAGCAAGCCGAAAAACAATCATTGTTAGCAGAAGAAAACAAAGATAAATGAAATAAAAATATTATAAGCTATTGACTTTCTCCTTAAAAACCCTCAACTTTGGAACATCAATAGGGGCTATCACCCCCGAGATTCAGAAGGACAATATAACTGAATCAAACAAAACAAGCCGAAAGTTGCCAAGGTAGCTTTCGGCTTTGTGCTTTTTTGACCACAGATTTAACGGATTCGACAGATTTACGCTGATTTTCTACTGAGTGGGCTATATTAAGGCGAATTTTCGTTTTTTTTGTAAATTGCAGACTAATAAAAATTCATCGCTCATCATTCATGCTTCATCATTACACAATGGAACTTTACGGTAAAATTCTCCTTTTCGCCATGCCCGCTTTTCTCTTTTTCGTTTTGTTAGAAAAAGGCTATGGCATCTTAGTTGGCAAAGATACGCTGCGCAATATGGATATGATTTCGAGCCTGAGTTCAGGCGTTACGAATGTCGTTAAAGACGTGTTGGGTTTGAGCATCTCCATTCTCACATACAGTTGGTTGGTCAAACATATTTCTGTTTATACAGTTCAAAATACCTTTGCAGTCTATGCAATTGCCTTCATAGTGCTTGATTTTCAAGGCTATTGGGTGCATCGTTGGGCGCATAAAATCAACCTTTTTTGGAATAAACACGCTATTCACCACAGCAGTGAAGACTTTAATTTGGCGTGTGCTTTGCGGCAAAGCATATCGTCATTCGTCAATTTATTTACCTTCTTTTTGATACCCGCAGCTATTTTGGGCGTACCAACACAAGTCATTGCTATTGTTGCACCTATTCATTTATTTGCTCAATTTTGGTATCACACAGAGCATATCGGTCGCATGGGTTTCTTAGAAAATATCATTGTTACGCCTTCACATCACCGCGTACATCATGCCATAAATCCTGAATATATGGACAAAAACTATGGTCAAATTTTTATTCTTTTTGACAAATGGTTTGGTAGTTTTCAAGAAGAACTGCCCGAAGTACCTGCCGTTTATGGCATTACACGTCCTGCACAGACTTGGAATCCGATAAAAATCAATTTTCAGCACCTTTGGCTTTTGATGAAAGATGCTTGGCGTGCGGCTGATTGGCGCGACAAATTGCGTATTTGGTTTATGCCAACAGGCTGGCGACCTGCCGATGTGGAAGCCCGTTTTCCTGTTGCCAAAATTGAAGACCCTTATCATTTTGAGAAATACGAAACCAAAGCTTCCCCTGCCCTACATACTTGGACATGGTTTCAATTTATAACCGTTATCACCCTTGTTTTCTACTTTTTTGGCAATATAGGACATCTTGGTTCGCCTAATATCTTCATTTATGGCGGGTTCATATTTCTTTCCGTCTATAGTTATACTGACATGATGGACAGGAATCGGTACGCTTTGGCTTGGGAAACGGTTAAAAATGCCCTCGGTTTAGGACTTATTTATACGATGGGTGATTGGTTTGGAGCGAGTGAAATGATGCCCTGGTCAACAATTATCATCAGTGGCTATTTTGTTTTGTCAACCCTTGTTGCAGCTTATTTTGTACTTTTTGAATTCAAAAATGATGAAGAAACGGTGAAAGGGATGAATTTGACGGCTTGATACTGAGGGGTTAAAATTTTATTTAAGTAAATACTTTTTTACTTGTTTAAGTATATACTTATTTACTTGTTTCCATTCCACAGAATTTCAAACACTTGAAATAACGAGCGAGTCAAGCCTAATAACTTCGCTACGCGGGTAATTTTTACTCTATATTTATTCTGGATTTCCTCTTGGTCTAATCCCCCAAATGTGTTTATATGCCTCAATATGCTCATCTTCTAAATCCCAAGCCGTTGTTCTATCAGGTATATTTTCAATCAAAATATGTCCTGTATAACGTTTCCAACCAGCTACTAAATTTAGAAAAGATAATTGAACACGCATTCGTTTTGACAAACCATCAGCACCAATAGGCTCGGCACTGATACCATATTTGAATACGTCATCAATCTCTTTGTCTCGAATTTCATAAAGGTGGTGTGGATTATTGTTCAGCTTTGAGTTGCCATGAAAGGTCATTTTTTCGGTTTGTCTTTTGTTACAATGTATATTTTAAAGCCAACCTTCTTTGTTGGCATAAGTTTCTATCAAAAAAGTCGGTATATACTCAAATACTTTACCTGTTTTTAGAGTATAAGCATCTGAGGCAATATACAGCAAAGGTTCGAAATCAACATCTATGGGCATTTCAGATGGGTTATTCAAAACGGTTTGAAATACCGCTTCTCCATTTGCAACAACGGTACAACGGGCGTATAGGAAAACATCCACAGACAATGGTTTCCGAAATTTTACGGCATGTTGTCGTGTATCGAGTTGATACAATTTTTCGGAAAGTTTGTCTTCAAATTGATAAATAAACGAAACAGGAAGATTGGATAAGTGAGCAACAACAGGGGCAACAACCGCTTCGTTATCATCCAATTTTGACCAATCCAATAGACTGATGATTTGCCAAAACTGCTCGTCAGAAAGAATATCTGCACGAGTGCCTTTGTGAACACGAATTTCAATGTCCGTTTCACCATATTTTTCTTGCAAATCTTGAATAAATTGCGGAGTCAAAGCGGTGCTTTTTATTTGATATGTTGCTGTCATTTTTAAATTACTTTTTTGCAAACTTATACTTTTTGTACTAAAACAACAAGTTTTTGTTCGTTATTCATCATCACTATACGGTATCTCGAACTTCTCCAAACGCCGATACAACCCCGAGCGTGTC
Source organism: Saprospiraceae bacterium (assembly GCA_043728625.1). Taxonomy (GTDB): domain Bacteria; phylum Bacteroidota; class Bacteroidia; order Chitinophagales; family Saprospiraceae; genus JAAFJT01. The sequence goes on from JAYTMI010000472.1 coordinate 3,883, forward strand.
AAGCCCAATGACTTCGCTACACGGGTAATTTTACCTTTGTGAAAATCCATCGCCCGTTTAATCATCTGAATTTCCATTTCTTCTAAGGTCATAGCTCCGACTTCTGGCAATGAAGAAGCTGTTTTTACTGAGGGGGTGTATTGCGCTTGAAAATCAATGAGTTGTAAATTATCCTGTGGAGAAACCAAGACGGTTCGCTCTACTAAGTTTTTTAATTGGCGGATATTACCAGGTA
>JAYTMI010000473.1:0-3196 GCA_043728625.1 Saprospiraceae bacterium
AAAACAGGAATGCCAAACTGTGAAGCGTCGAGCCGACCAAGCAATAAATTCACATCTGTAATCGTCAAAGGACCTCCTGCACCGTAGCAGGCTGGACCTGGCGAAGCACCCGCGCTTTCAGGACCGACACATAATTTTATGTCATCGAAATAACAAACGGAGCCGCCTCCAGCTGCCACCGTTTCGATATTGAGTGTAGGAGAAAAGACCGTTGCATTGCGAATTGTCATATCAAAACGATAATCAAAATCGCCATCAAATCGTGCCACATCGGTACTGGTGCCGCCCATATCGAAGGTAATCAATCGCTCAAAACCACTTTGCCGACCTATGGCTGCGGCTCCAACTACACCGCCTGCGGGACCACTCAGTAAACTGTCTTTGGGCATAAAAAAATCAGCATGAACAAGGCTGCCTGCGCTCGTCATCACCCGCAAGGCATCAGTGGGCAGTTTTTGAATGATTTTTTTTAAATAATCATGTAAAATAGGAGCGAGGTAGGCATTTACAACTGTCGTTTGCGCACGAGGTACGAATTTGATTTGTTGCGACAATTCAGACGAAATAGAGACATAATCGAAATGCTTTTCTAATGCCTTTTTCAAAGCCTGTTCATGCGTAGGATTGCGGTAAGCGTGCATAAATGCTACGGCAATAGACTCTATTTTTTGTTTTTTTAAACGGTCAATAATTTCATCTAAGTCATTGATATTCAAAGGTTTTAAAACGTTGCCTTTGGCATCTAATCTTTCAGATATTTCTCCCCCCTCAGTATAAAGCGGCTGTGGTTTAATGATGTTTAAAGCAAAAAGGTCAGGACGTTGTTGCGTACCAATTGTCAAAATATCGGCAAAACCTTCTGTGGTCAAAAAAGCTGTTTTTGCACCTTTTTCTTCAAGCAAAGCATTCGTGCCGCGTGTTGTTCCAAGCCGCAAAGTGAGGCTTGGAAACGGTTCATCGAGTGCTGTTTGCGTTATCAAACGGGCGGCAAGTATAGGGGTTTCTTCATCGGCAGTGATGTCAAATGCTATTTTTTTTCCAAAAAATTCAGAGGGCAACGGTTTATCGAGTATGATAATTTTTTGGGCAGCGTCATAGTTTTTTATGTAAAAATCAGGCAAATTACTGAGGGGGGTATTTAGGAGTCGAAAGCGATAGTGCTTAAAAATATCGCGATGAGCAAGCCATGAATTTTGAACAATAAACGTCTGTTCATCAATCCATTCAAAGATTGAACCACGTAAAGTACTGTTGCTCAATACTTTGCAAGTATGTGAGTTGCCGTCTTGATCGACGGCAATACTGTCCGTAAAAGTGCCGCCTGTATCAACGGCAATGATGAAATGTACCACAGATTTAAATTGAATTTATAGATTTTAAAGATTGATTTTTTGTTAATTACTTTTTTTTGTCATTGTGCTCAAGGTGAAAGAATCTTTGTAAATCATTGAAAATGAATCATTTATTTAGATTCTTTCACTTCGTTCAGAATGACAAAAGGCAATATTATGATTTCAGAGTGACTAAATAATAAACAAAGCCTTGTATAGTCCAAATAGCTTATTAATTTTGCACAAAAAAAGATAATTATGGAAGATTTTAAAATGACTAATTTCAGCAGCAAAAATGCGGTTTATTTTGCTATTTCAATGGTGGCTATTATAGCTTTACTGATATTCTCACCACAATTTTTTTGGGTAGCATTACCTTTTGTTTGTACGTTTTTCGTTCAAATGATGGGTTGGATGTAATCATTTAATATGTGTTGCTATAAAAAAGCGAGAGTCGAATGTGGCTACTCGCTTTTTTGTTTTTAGAAGTCGAAAACTATCAATACTTTAGCGATTCTAAAAACATAACGAAAAAATGGAAAATCAAAATAATAAGAGACAAGTCTGGTTTACAGTCGTGGTGGCTGCATTGGGCTACTTTGTTGACATTTTTGATCTGCAATTATTTAATGTCATCGGCAAGCAAAGCTTAGGACCCTCAGGTTTAAATCTCTCACCTGACCAAGTAAACTACTTTTACGATTTTGTATTATTTAATTATCAAATGGGTGGAATGCTCATTGGCGGTTTGGTTTGGGGCATTATGGGCGACAAATTGGGGCGAAAATCGATTCTTTTTGGCTCGATTCTCATCTATTCACTTGCCAATTTTGCAAATGGCTTTGTGACAGATACGACTACTTATTCGATTTTACGCTTTATTGCAGGGTTCGGTTTGGCAGGCGAATTGGGGGCGGCAATAACTTTAGTTGCTGAATTGATGACGAAAGAGAATCGCGGCTATGGCACCATTGTCATTGTCTCGATGGGCGCATTAGGCGCAGTGGCTTCGGCGACAATTAGTAAGAATTTTAGTTGGCAGACTTCTTATTTCGTAGGTGGTGGCTTGGGTTTGATGCTGTTATTGTTGCGATTTGGCACATTTGAGTCTGGTATGTTCGAAAATCTGAAAAATACTGAGGGGGTCTCGAAAGGCAATTTTTTATCGCTTTTTACCCAAAAAGAGCGTTTTGTTAAATATGTTTGGTGCATCTTGTTGGGTGTGCCGATTTGGTACACTTTAGGCATTCTTATTAAGTTTTCACCTAAAATTGCAGAATCAACAGGCGTTTTAGGTAAAGTGAGTGTGGCAGACGCTGTGATGTATGCCTATATCGGTTTGTCCTTTGGCGATTTGGTGTGTGGTTGGTTGAGTCAAGTATTTGCGAATCGCCGCAGAGTTGTTGCAGGGTTTATAGTAGCTTGCATGGCTTTGAGCACCGCGATGATGTATATGGAAGGCTTGAGTGTTACGGCATTTTACGTAGTATGCTTTCTGTTAGGAACGACTTCGGGCTATTGGGGCTTGTTTGTGACGATAGCGAGCGAACAATTTGGAACAAATCTTCGGGCGACTGTAACGACGACTGTACCTAATTTTGTACGTGGCTCGGTCATCATCATTACCTTAGCATATAAGAGCTTTGAGGCCGAAGGTGGTGCGATTGCGGGGGCAACTTGGGTGGGTCTAGTGTGTTTTGCCTTGGCTTTTGTGGCTATTTGGCAGTTAAAAGAGACTTTTGGTAAGGATTTGAATTATTATGAAAACAGTTAAAACTCATGGCAAAAAAAGCATCTGCAACACCTGACCCACGTTTTGAAGTTCTGCGTATGTTGACAGAAGTTCAAAAAGATAAATTGCTGCT
>JAYTMI010000474.1:0-3133 GCA_043728625.1 Saprospiraceae bacterium
GAATGAGCGATTTTGACAAAATAATAAATGACCGTCTGAATGAAGATGACGGTGAGTTTTTTCCACGCAAGGAAGCCAATTGGGACAAATTGTCTCAACGGTTGGCTGATTTCGACAAGGCGAATCCTTTACCAAAGGATGCACCGCAACCTGTTATGCGTCCTGTTTGGAAACGTTTAGCGTGGATGAGTGCGGCGGCTGTTTTGGTCGGTGTGAGCGGTTTGTTGTTCTGGCATTTCAACGAAGTTGGTAGTGTCAAACAAGAAAATACCCGTTTGCAACAAGAGATAGCGGCACTCAAACAGGAGCAACAATCTGCCAATCCTGAAACGATTCTTAATAGAAAAGTTATCGTTCAAAACGATACTATTTATCAGAAAACAAAAACGGTTGTTACGCCATCCGATATAGCGAACAGCCCTGATAAAATGTCTGGTTCTCAAAGTAATAGCAACAACAGCAACCCATCAGTATTTGAACAGAAACAAAGTAATTTGAATAAAAACAGGCAGAATTCTGCTATTGTTGATAAGAAAAATGAACCATTACAGCAGCAAAAATCACAATTGAATGAAGCTGTGGTGACGCAAACAGACCCGTCTTTGACTCCATCAAGTTTGGAAACGAATAAGGCAGATGGTTTAGACAATAAGCAGAATGCAGTCGCTATTTCTCCTAAAACAGAGCAGGGTAGTGTTAAAACCGATAGAAAAAATATCGAAAATATTGAAACGGTTACGCAAGTATCCCCCTCTCCAAAGGAGTCTATGACAGTATTGAACCCTCTTTCAGATAAAAAAGAGGGTGCAGAACAAGCAAAAACAGACGTTTTAGCTTTGGAAAAAGCGAAACAAGATTCATTGACACAAACACGTGTTGCGCTTCAAGTAGAAAAGTCAAACGCTGAAAGTGAGCAAGTGACACCACCGATTATCAAAACCGATAAAGGTTTGAAACGTTGGCGGCAGTTTTTGCCAAAAGGTTTTGCCATTGGCGCGCATGCTGTTTATGGGTCAATGTTACCGAGGATAAGGGGCATAGAGCCAACAACAGGTAAAGGGCTTTCAGCAGAATTGATGTTTGCAAAAAATATCAGTGTGGCTGTCAATGGCGATTTTTTGGAAACTCATTTCGAACTGCATGAACGTCCGAAACGCTTCCGTTTGCCAGAAGCACCTGACCCACAGAGACCCAATGTCGGTTTACACCACATCAAAGGTGAGCAGAAGAGCCGTATGTTGAGCGTGAATGTGAAGTATGTGATGGGCGAAAAATGGTGGATTCAGCCGTTTGTAACGCTGGGTCATTCATGGCGAGAAATTGATGAACATCCAGTCAATTTTGTTTTCAAGGACTTTACAACTGGTCAAGAAACGCCAAGCCAAGCCAAGGTCGAGACGGAGAAAGTCAAAAGTTTATGGCAAGCTGGTATTGGACTTGAAAAGAAAATCAATCGTTGGACTTTCGGTGTTTCGGCTGAAATACAAAAGGATTTTTCTAATCCAAAAAACTATAAAGGTGATTCTATTGCTGCTAACTTTGGGATACTGAGGGGTGGCGTAAAATTCAATCTTTTTTAAATACAGATAGAAACGGAGTTTGCTCCGTTGTGAAAATATTTAGAATTATAAAGGACTATTAAAACATATAGTTGAATAATAAATGGGCGATTGAGGTACGCTGATTTTTGAATCGTTTAAAAACGAGTATCCAAAAATTAGTCTATTTCAATCGCCTATTTTTTTAGCACAAAAAAATAGGTATTTTATTAAACTAATTTATAAATAATTGTTTTTCAATTTTTTATAAAAAAATTAAAAATAACTCTAAGCGACGCAACCCTTTTTGAAACCCTGTCGTGTAGTAATGAGTAAGGCATTAGAAAGGAAATTTTTTTTATAAAAAAATAAAAATACAAACGCAACCCTTTTTTAAACCTTGACGTGTAGTAAAGAGTAAGGCGGTTTAAAAAAAACATTTTATTTTTTATTCCCCTACGCAACCCACATTTAAAACGTGCCGTGTAGTAGAGAGCAAGACAATTAGAAACGACAATTTTTTTTAGAAACGACAATTTTTCAAGAACAACAAATTTTATTTAACTAACAAAAGCTACTTAAATTATGAAACAGTTATTTCAATTTCTCTCAATGTTTATTTTAGTATTAGCTATTAGCTGTACAAAATCTTCAAGTGTTGACCCTTCTGGGACTCTCGATGTCATCACGACTTCTGACGCTTTATTGACGCTTGGTCAAGGCACAAGTGGCACGGTGGCTGGTCCGATGGGCGGCGATACAAGCCGTGGCAGATGCGATTCTTTGGGCAGAGGTCGTCATGGTCGTCACCCCAATGGTGGACGCGGTGACTCTATCGGTTTTGGCGATTTGCCCGCTACGGCACAGGCTTATTTGAATGCCAATGTTAATGTGACATTAATCAAACGCATCGAAAAAATTACTTTACCAGACGGTACTGTTCGTTACGGTGTTCGTTTGACCGACCGCACACATTATCACTTTGACGCAACAGGTGCATTGATTGTTGATGAGCCACGTGGTAACAAATTTGTGGAGATTACATTGGCAGAATTGCCAGCGGTTATTCAGAATTATTTGACGGCTAATGGTCATACTACGGATATTGATCACATTATTAAAGTGACGAAACCCGATGGAACGATTATTTTTGGTGTTCGTTTGACGAATAACACGATGATTACTTTTGACTCTACAGGTGCTGTGATTCCAAATCCAAAGCGCAAGCGTGGTCATCATTAATATAAGGATTTTTTGATTTTAGGTGAAGAAAATTCTATTTAGGTTTAGTGACGTTTGAATAAAAGCCCTTGGCAACGACTGTTGACAAGGGCTTTTTTGTTTTAAAATACTTGATAGAAAGACTTTTTCTTTTTTGATTTTATAGCTATTAGAATATTGTTTTGGTTTACAAATAACTAAATAGTTGTTATCTTTGAGGGAAACCCGCGTCATGCCAAACCCGACAAGTCCGAGAATCGAATTAAGTGAACTGAAAAAATCACTTTTAGTCAAAATAAGCCGCGCCCACACGTCGAGTATACGAGAAGTAGAACGGAGTTCGATGATACTAACCATGTCGGAAGGACTTGGGA
>JAYTMI010000475.1:0-2484 GCA_043728625.1 Saprospiraceae bacterium
TTCAATACCTCCATTTAAGCACCAAAAGATTAAGCAGCATTGTAAATCCATTTGATGTATTGATGGCACTTACCGGTGATGATAAAATAAATGATAACCAATGGTAACAGCAACAGCTAATCCTGTTACTGTTCAGCAAATATTGCAGCAATATCATCAATCGTCTTTACACCCGCATGTACAACGGGTAATGACTTTTTCTGCCCGGAGCCGATCCTTCGATGCCACAGGACTCCCACCTTCGCTAATTTATCCTGCGAAACTTTAGTGTAGTAGGAAGCTACGGAGGGCAAGCTCGGCTCTCATTGCTAAGCCCGTGTATAGCAGACCCGGGGCCAAACGAATGCCTCTCCTTAAAAATTTTCTCTGCGTCTGTTATTTCATAAGCTGCATGTTTGCCACTAATATAATATCCCGCTGAACTATGTTCATACGCCATGCATCAACAGCCTTTTTCTGCCCGGAGTCTCAATGCTAAGCCTTGTGTATAGCGGACTCGGGGCCAAACGGATGCCTCCCCTGAAAAATTTTCTCTGCGTCGGTTATTTCATAAGCTGCATGTTTGCCACTGTCCGGAGTCGGCATCACGTTTGGCCGGGTGAAGACGTTAGAAAGAAAACTTCCGTTTTTTATTTAGCTTTAAAGCCAGACTCCGGGCTGAAAAAAATTTTGTAACTTTATGCTGACAAAATTTAATTACCATGTTATACGGACATATAAGCATAGATCCTGAAGTAATGAGTGGTGCCGCAGTTTTTGCCGGGACAAGAGTTCCTATTCAAAACCTTTTTGACTATATTGAAGGCGGAGATGATCTTTCAGAATTTTTAGACGACTTCCCTTCTGTATCTAAAGAAACAGCTTTGGCTGTTTTGGAAATGGCAAAAAAATCATTGACATCCGAAAAAGTCCTTCATGAAAATTTTGCTTGACGAAAGCTTGCCCCGTAAACTACGCATTGACTTTGGGCCAGAACATGAAGTATGGACAGTTCGCGATAAAGGTTGGCTAAGCAAAAAGAACGGCGAGCTGCTTAAACTCATGACAGATGATAATTTTGATATTTTTGTTACCGTTGATAAAAATCTTCCTTACCAACAAAATCTTGAGAGACTTTATTTAACAATCGTTGTTCTTATTGCAAAGGACAACCGGCTAACGACTTTACGAATGCTTATCCCTAAAATATTTGACAGATTATCAAAAGGTAACTTTCAAAATGTAATAGAGATTTCATAAGAACCACCGCTTGCAACTAGTCGGTTAAGCCGGGGAGTTTCACCCACCAGTTCCTCACAACTTTTTCTGCCCGGAGCCAACCCTTCGATGCCTCAGTAATCCCTCTTTCGCTAATTTATCCTACTACTCCGCGGCGGAGTAGTAGGAAGCTACGGAGGGCAGGCTCGGCTCTCACTGCTAAGCCCGTGTATAGCGGACTCAGGACAAGAAAGATGCCCTTCCTGAAAAATTTTCTCTGCGTCTGTTATTTCATAAGCTGTATGTTTGCCACTGCCCGGGGCCGATCCTTCGATACCTCAGGACTATCGGCTCGGCATATCATTTGTCCGGGTGAAGGCGTTAGAAAGGAAACTCCCGTTTTTTATTTGGCTTTGGAGCCAGAGCCGATCCTTCGATGCCTCAGGACTATCGGCTCCAGGCTAAAAAATTCTATTACTTGTTCATCAAATATTTTTCCAACAAAGTTTATTTATTACCAAATCGGTTGACTCCGCGGTTGTTGAATTTTAAGATTGTGGCGAGATGGTGAGGTGGTCTGACTCCCGCTGCTGCAGGACTGGCTATCTCAGTCTGACCATTGATGAGCCCTGAGCACGACGAAGGGTTACTTACCCCTCTGAAATACTATTACCATCTTTTTTCCGGGCGTCAATGTGGTAGTGAGCCCTGACTTTGACGAAGGGTGACTTACCAGTCTGAATTACAACTATCATTTTTTTTCTGGACTTCAAAAGGCTTTTCATAGTAAAAAAATTTCAATTATTAAAAAATAAGTAAAAAATCGGATTGTCCTAACAACAATACGAAATGTATAAGATTAAGTGATTCGTTTTCAAATGTGAAATATTTGGCAGACAGCGTCTTATATCATAAATTGTAGTGTTGGCTGTAATTCAAATGCGTTTTATGGCGACAGTACTAACACCAAATAGGTAATGTTGAAAACCCGAAATTAACAGAATAGACAAAAAAAATTACAAAATGAAAAACATTCCAATTCAAATTTCAGCATTTTATCTTCTGACACTATTAAGTAGCTGTGGTGTAGATTATTCAAATCCCGAAAAAATTGCTAAGTCTTATTTAGATGACCATGTTAAAAAGGATTATAAAAGTGCTTATAAACTAATTTCAACTAAGTCCAAGGAGTTTGCTACTGAAGACGAATTTTTAATTCAAAGTAAAGGCGCTGACTCTACTTGGAATGATAAACTTTCATTCAGCGAAGTTACTCTTATAGAGAAA
>JAYTMI010000476.1:0-2012 GCA_043728625.1 Saprospiraceae bacterium
AAGCTAAAACAATGAGTTGGGACTACATTTCAGGCTTTTTTGATGCAGATGGCAGTTTAACGTTGACAACTAATAAGGCGCAACAATTCAAAACTGTTCAACTCTCATTTCACAATAATGAATTATCTATTCTTGAAGAAATTAGACAGTTTATTGAAAATGAATTGGGAATTAAAGGTAGTATTGCAACAAAGAAACCCGAAAAGGAAGTCCACAATGTAGCTTATGATTTAAAATATGTTTACTTTTCAAAAGTAAATAAGGTTTTAATTTGTATCAACTCAAAGCATCCAAAGAAGAGTCATCGTATCAAAATTTCTTTTGAGTTAGAATTAGTAACTCCTCGAAATGGAAAATATAGTGATGTACTTTTGATGAAAAGGCAAGCTAAAGAAATAGAGTTTTTTGCACATTAGCGATTCCCTCCAGCTCCACTTTCCAATCTAAAAGGCAGTTTGCATTCAGTTGCAAGCTGCCTTTTTGTGTTTTAAGGGCCCCTCAGTATTCCCTTCTTTTTTTAACAAAAATTTCACATCTGACTGATTTATACTTCATTTTGTCGTTTATTCTATTCATTTCGTCGGAGGCATGGAATTAACCGAACCCGCTTTTGGTTCTGTTGGTGTATTCGTTTTAATCAAATTGTTAAATGAAAAATCTACAAACTTCTGACGTGCCTTTGTTCAACCTCATTCAACCGCTTGACCATCCGCCGCCTTGTTCTTAATTCCTTATTTAGTATTTAGTCATTTGAGATTGCTATTGTAAATGACCAAATGACATGTAACTTTCTTTCTCAAAATAATTTAAAAAACATTAAAAATCATGACTGATTTATTGTCTTATTGGTGGATACCTGCATTGGTTATCCTTCTTCTGCTACATCGTTTAGTCTTCCAATTACTTGGAATCGTGATGGTTCCAGAAGACAAAATTGGCTTAGTGACTAAAAAATTCGTCCTTTTTGGCGACAAAAAAGAACTGCCTGCGGGTCGTATCCTCGCTACTGAGGGGGAGGCGGGCTACCAAGCACAGACGCTGCCTCCAGGGTTGCATTTCAATAAATGGATATGGCAATACGAAATCACCTTGCAACCTCTGACCATCATTCCTTCGGGGCAAATCGGTCTAATCGTTGCAAAAGACGGTGCAGAACTGCCAAAAGGTCGTGTTTTGGCGCATTCTGTGCCTTCTGACTCTTTTCAAGACGCTGAAATGTTTTTGAAAAATGGCGGTCAAAAAGGTCGTCAAGCGGCACTCATTACGGCGGGTACGTATCGTATCAATACCTTTTTGTTTGAATTGGTGTTGACCGAAATGACTAAAATTGAAGAAAATAAAGTCGGTATCATCACAACTCTTGACGGCGACCCGCTTGATTCGGGGCAAATTGCAGGGCACGATGTCAAAGGTCACAATAACTTTCAAGATGCCGATGTCTTCTTGAAAAATGGTGGACGACGTGGTCTGCAACAACAAATTGTTTTGGCGGGTATGTACATTTTCAACCCATGGTTTGTTCAAGTTGAGCAAGTAGATATGGTGTTGATTCCAATTGGTACGGTGGGTGTTGTCAACTCTTATGTCGGACCCGATGGCACAGATGTCAGTGGTGTGGACTTCAAACACGGCAATATCGTCGCCAAAGGAAACAAAGGCGTATGGAACGAACCGCTCGGACCGGGCAAATATCCTTTGAATCCGTACATTATGAAAGTAGAGCTTGTGCCAACGACCAACTTGGTGTTGAACTGGGCAACTGCCCGCAACGAAAGCCATAACCTCGATAGGCATTTGTCAACAATAACGGTGCGTTCTCGTGACGGTTTTCCATTCAATTTGGACGTTTCGCAGATTATTCACATTCCAAGTTATGATGCACCAAAAGTGATTGCGCGATTCGGAACGATGCTCAACTTGGTCAGCCAAGTATTAGAGCCGACGATTGGTAACTATTTCCGTAACTCGGCGCAAACGGCAGATGTGATTTCGTTTTTAACGCAACGTAAAGA
>JAYTMI010000477.1:0-2896 GCA_043728625.1 Saprospiraceae bacterium
TGGCAACCCGATGCCTTCTTGGATGAAGTGCAATATTGAAGATAAAAACCTTGTTACAAAGTTTTAATCGTCATCACTCCTTATTTTTCGAATCAATCACAATCGTCACAGGTCCATCATTGAGCAAAGAGACTTTCATATCCGCACCAAATGCACCTGTTAAGACATTTAATCCAGATATTTTCGCCAATTCTGCTACAAATCGTTCATACATAGGCACCGCAAATTCGGGTTTTGCAGCCCGTAAAAACGACGGACGATTCCCTTTTTTTGTCGAAGCATGAAGGGTAAATTGACTAACGACCAGCATTTCTCCTTGAATATCCATGACAGAACGGTTCATCAAACCGTTTTCATCGCCAAAAATCCGTAAATTGACAATCTTTGCTGCCAACCACTTTATGTCTTCTGCCGCATCAATGTCCTCAACACCGACGAGAATAAGCAACCCCTCAGTAATCGCAGATTTTATTTGCGCATTTATCGTTACCGATGCTTCTTTCACTCTTTGAATAACTACACGCATAAATATTTTCAGATTTATATTTTTTGACCTCAGATGACACTGATTCGACTGATTTTAGAACAACGTCAAATCTTCTGGCACAGCTCGATGTAAATCAGCAGCATCATATTTCACAGAATTCACTTTTTCAGAAACACGATACATTTGCAACAAGCCGTTGGGCGGTTTTTGGCACATATATAATAACGCCGCTTCGGGCGTATCATTGGAAAGCCAAGCCGCACGTTCTTCTGCTGTCTTTAAAATGACGGGCATACGGGTGTGAATCTCTGCCATTTCAGTATTTGGCTCGGTTGTGATGATAGAAAAAGTTGTCAACATGCTTTTCCACACACTGTGGATACCTGCAAAAAACAGCAATTCGCCATCGGTTCTCATAATGCGAAATGGTTTTTTAACGCCAGCCATGTTGCGCCATTCATAAAAACTATCTGCAGGCACAAGGCTTTTTTGATTTTCGGCTTGTCCGTTACGAATGAAAAACGTCCACACATGATTTTGTTTCTAATTTTAAAAAGTAAAACAAAAAAGTTATGTATTGATTATCAAGCAATTAACACTAATCCACAGTTTCTCAAAACAAAAAAATATAGATTTGGTTCAAACAAATTAGTTTACCACAAATAAAGACTTATACACACACCTTTTTTAATATCTCATAAACACCTAACAATCAACACTTTAAATAAATGGTTTGTACACGAAGTTTGTGTGTAACCCTGTGCATTATATCCCTGTTTGTACACATCCATCAACACCCCTCAGTATAAGCCCTTCAAAAACGTGTATAACCACACAGTTGTGCGTAACATCGTGGACAAAGTTAACGCTCCGTAAACATTTACAAAGCGTGTGGAGAAAAAACAACCGCATCCGCTCATTATCCCCATCAAATGTGGACAAGTTGATAACTCATTGATTTTCAAAACAAGAGGGTTGTCTATTCAGTGTTGATATCATATGTAGTTGCACACAAGCCTTGTGGGTGGAACAATTATTTCCACGTTTGTACACGAATCCACATCCCTAATAATAGACGATAATTTTCTAAATTTTTAAAAATTAGTTTATTATATAATATTACAAAAGCAAAAATGAGACCAAAACAAAAAAATGTGTTCCCTGAAAACAGCCTTATTGTCATAATCATGTTTGAGGGAGAATTGTCAAAAAAGAGCAATCAAGGGTTGTAATATCATTTTTTCATACAAAAATTGCAACTACAAGTAAAATGTACCGTTAACATATCTTTGAATCCGATATTTCTATACATTTGTACCAATATCGAACCTATTTATTAAACTCATAATCCAGACATGAAAAATTATTACACAGATAATCTGTATTATACAACGACCGCTTTTTCTCGGCAAATTTCATCTATTGCTGAAACAGCGTTCATGGATTTAGGCTTGACACCTTCCGATGCTTATTTGATTATGGTTGTCAACGAAAAACCCAATGTCCAACCGACTGAAATCAGCGAAAGGATTTTACTCGCACCGTCAACCATTACGCGGATGATTGAAAAATTGGAAAAACGCAGCATCGTTACGCGCACCCAAGAAGGAAAATACACATACGTCGCGGTGACGACAAAAGGGAAAGACCTTTACACCAATATCATCGCTACATGGGACGATATCCATGCGACGTTCACTAATAAACTCAACGAAGACACTGTTAATCTGCTTGTTAAAAATACAAGCGATGCGGCAACAAAATTGAAGTAGTACACTTTAAGTGGATAAGATTATAAGAACAAAGACGATAAGATTCCGCTTGTGAATCTTATCGTCTTTTCTTTTAAAATTATATAATTTAAATTTAATTAATATATTTAAAATACTTGAAAATCAACGCTTTGTAAATTCATTATTCACCATTACTTATTGTTTATTTAATTTCCAATCATAATCTAAATAGCTGATGTCTGCTTTCTCATCTATTTTGATATTTGAAAACTTGTTGATAAAGGCAATTACTGAGGGGTTGTCCTTTTTGAAATCGCCTGAAAACCAGGTGAAAATTTTGGATAATTCTACTTTTTTAGCTGATTTGATTTTGTTACGTGTCTCATCATTGATAAAGGTTTTCATCACCATATCCAACTGAGCATCGAGTTTTTCGGCTGTAAAGGCTTCATTCAACAGCTTCGGACAGGATTTTGAAGCACAATTAACAGCTGCATGAATACGCGGGTCATTGTATTTTGGGCGCAAAATGCCATGCTCAATATTGTTCAAATTATACTTTTTTCCTTCAATTGTAATGAAATCAATCGCCCATGTATCGCTGACAAACGGAACACCTTTTTTAATATCTTTAATACTTTCTAAAGGATAATGATCGCATATCAGCTTGATAGTG
>JAYTMI010000478.1:0-2850 GCA_043728625.1 Saprospiraceae bacterium
CCACAGCGTAATATACCATTGAGTTTGTTCCTCGGCACACTGCTCGTGAGCATTTTATACTGGTTGGCAAACCTCAGTTATTTGATGCTTTTACCCGCAGTAGGTACGCTTGACGGTGTTGATGCTTTCTCTCGTGGCATTGCTTTTGCCGCCAATGAAAGAGTGGGTACAGCCGCCGCAGAAATGATATTTGGAAATGTTGGTGCAGTAATAATGGCTATTTTTATTATGATTTCTACGTTTGGTTGCAATAACGGCATCGTTTTGTCGGGTTCACGCATTTATTATGCTATGGCAAAGGACGGTTTGTTTTTCAAAAAAGCATCAGATTTAAACAGCCGAGGCGTTCCCGCTTATGCTTTGATTGTGCAATGTATTTGGGCTTGTTTGCTTTGTGTTTCGGGCAAGTATTCTGACTTATTGAAGTACGTCACCTTCGCCACGTTGTTGTTTTATGTTTTAACAATTGGGGGTATTTTTATATTAAGAAAAAAAATGCCCCATGCTGAACGTCCTTATCGCGCATTCGGTTATCCAGTCATACCAGCCTTATACATCATCATTGCTACAACGATTTGTTTGAATTTATTGATTTTTGAAACGCCTATTTCATTGTTTGGTCTGTCAGTCAAACCAAGTTGGGTGGGTTTGGGTATTGTTCTGTTGGGGATTCCTGCTTATTATTTTCAGAAAAGATGATTGGGATTTAGATAATTTTTTTTAGACCACAGATGACACTGTGTCATCTGTGGTCTAAAAAATCATCCTTCAAGTTCCACCAAAGCCAACTCCCATTTTTCCATTTCGGTAGCGAGTTCTTTTTGGACAGATTTATATTTATCCAACACCTTTTGAGCATCAGAACGATTGTAAAAGCTCGGATTTGCCATATCTTTTTCAAAATTAGCGACCTGTTTTTCTAAATCGGCAATGCGTTTTTCAGCCGTTTGTACATTGCGTTCTGCTTTTTTACGTTCTTTGTCGTCACCGTTTTTATTCGCACCGTTTGAAGAAGCGGCAACTACTTTTGTACTCAATTCGACATCGCGCATATTATCAAGTTCACGTCTTTCGAGAAAATAATTGACGTCGCCTAAGTGTTCGTACAATTTTTTATCTCTAAACTCAATAGTTGTCTCTGTCAAACCTGCTAAAAATTCACGGTCGTGGCTCACAATAATCAATGTGCCGTCGTATTGCATCAAAGCATCCTTCAAAACTTCCTTTGAAATCATGTCCAAGTGATTCGTCGGCTCATCGAGCAATAGCAAATTGAAAGGCTTCAAAAGCAAACAAGCCAATGCCAAACGTGCGCGCTCCCCCCCACTCAGTACCGATACTTTTTTGCCCGCATCATCGCCTGTAAACATGAATGCCCCGAGAATTGCCCGTAATCGTGTACGCATTTCAGGCGGCGAGTGCATTTCCATTGTTTCAAGCAATGTACTATCTTTATAAAGCGTTTCTGCTTGATTTTGAGCATAATAGCCGACTTGAACGTTGTGTCCTAAAATAACCTCCCCCTCAGTATTGGTCAATTCACCAATCAGAATTTTAGCCAAAGTCGTTTTACCTTGTCCGTTTTGACCAACAAAAGCAACTCTTTCCCCTCTATCTAATTTTAAATCCACACGGCTCAAGACATCTAAACTGCCATAACTTTTTGACAAACCTTTTGCTTCAACAACGACCTGACCACTGCGCGGCGCGGGAGAAAAACGGATATTCATGGATTTGATATCTGCTTCATCAATTTCAATCCTGTCCATTTTGTCCAATTGCTTTTGCATGGATTGCGCCATACTCGTTTTGGTCGCTTTAGCCATGAATCGGTTGATGGTCTTTTCCCTGTCTGCAATCATTTTTTGTTGATTCTGATAAGCATTTACAAGTAATTCACGGCGTTCTGCACGCATTTCTACGTATTTCGTGTAATTCGCTTTGTAGTCATAAATTTTACCCATCTCAATCTCAACGGTTCGTTTGGTCACATTGTCCAAGAACTGCTTATCATGCGAAATCAGGACAACAGCTCCAGGATAGTCTTCCAAAAACTTTTCTAACCAAATAATAGATTCAATGTCCAAGTGATTGGTCGGCTCATCGAGCAAAAGGAAATCGGGACGTTGCAAGAGCATTTTCGCCAATTCCACACGCATTTGCCAACCACCAGAGAACTCATCGGTCAAGCGATTCATATCCGTCGTCTTGAAACCAAGCCCCTTTAGTATGCGTTCGGCATCAGCTTGTGCGGTATCGCCACCCAAAATATGATGTCTTTCAGTCGCCTCTGACACGTCATGAATCAAATCCATGTAAGAATCTGTATCATAATCCGTCCGAATCGTCAATTGATGGTTCAGTTCATCAATTTTCTTTTCCAATGCTTTGACTTCATCAAACGCTGACAATGCTTCTTCAATCACCGTTCTGCCCATCGGCAGAGTCATATCTTGATGCAAAAAACCAATGGTTGCATCGCTGGCTTTCGAAATCGTGCCGCCACCGTTGGGCGTTTGATAATTGGCAATAATTTTCAAAAGCGTTGACTTGCCTGCACCATTACGCCCGACGAGACCCATACGGTCACGCGGTCCAATGACGAAATTGACACTGTCCAACAAAGTTCGTTCACCAAAGTGAACACTGACATTAGAAACTGAAATCATTTTTTGATTTATATATCCTGAATGAGGTTTTGATAATTAGACCCCCCCAGTATTGATGAGTGATTTTCTTAAAAAAGTGTAAAAAACCGAGTTGCCATTCATTTTATGTTACTTTTCAAGCAACGTTTTCAAATTGCGCCGCAAAGTTACAAAAAAGATGTCAAGACTATAAGAAAAAGAC
>JAYTMI010000479.1:0-2943 GCA_043728625.1 Saprospiraceae bacterium
TTGTTGTGGCGGGTATCAGCAGTATTTCGTTTGTTGGATTTCCTATTTTTGAATTGTTATATGGTGCGGAAGGCTTAAAATTAGGCATTTTGATGTCGCAAAGCGGCACATTCTTAGTCTGCTCAACCATCGGAATTGCCACAGTTTCCACCTACGCAACGACAGGTGAAAAAGTCAATTGGTTACGTATCCTCAAAGATATGTCCCTCTTCCCTCCCTTTGCCGTCTTTTGTTTAGCCTTAATCTTAAAATTTACGGGTTATCAACACCCCTCTGTAATTGCTGATGTTTTAGCCAAAATTGGCAGCACTTTGAATGTTATTGCGTTGATTTCCATTGGTTTACAAATGAATTTCTCGACACTCAATCGCCAATCAAAATCCCTTATTTTAGGTTTATTTTTTAAACTAATACTTGCACCCTTGATTATTTTCTTAATTTTCGTCGGCATATTCAAACAACAAGGAGTTGCCGTTCAAGTCAGCATTCTCGGCTCGGCTTTGGGTTCGATGAATACGATTGGCATTGTGGCTATTCGCAAAGGTTTGAATCCCAATTTAGTCGCTCAAATGATAGGCATCAGCATTCCTTTGTCGCTTGTTTTATTGCCCATTGTCTATTTTTTGATAAAAAACTTATAAAAAACGAAAAAACAGCATGAAAAAAGTCTTATCCAACCTTACTTTTTGGGTTTTAACTGCCATTACACTCGGTGCACTTTATGGCGCGTACTACCCAATAGAGGCACAAAACCTCAAAGTTTCTTTCCCCGATTTCAAAAACGGCAGCTTTTTTTGGGATTGGAAAACCCTCGGTGATTGTTTCATCACCATCGTCAAATTGTTCATCAATCCGATAATATTTTTGACCATTACGCTCGGCATTGCCGCCATGGGCGACCTCAAAAAAGTGGGCAAAACAGGTGGAAAAGCCTTGATTTACTTTGAAGTTGTGACCACTTTTGCGCTTATTGTGGGTATTTTGGTGGCTTTTGTCATTCAACCGGGTGCGGGTGTTGATACCTCAAAAGCGGTGGGTGCGGACGTTTCAAAATTTGTTGCGGGCGCACAAAAATTCAGTTGGTGGCAATTTTTTAAAGACAATTTGACGCTGCAAGTGCTGTCGGCATCGCTTATACTCGGCACTGTTTTGAGTAAATTCAAAGGCAAAAAAGTAATTTTAGACCCCCTCAGTAAAATCTCAAAATACGTCTTCAAAGGCTTGCATTTTGTGATGTATCTCGCGCCGATTGGCGCATTTGGTGGCATGGCGTTTACGATTGGCAAATTTGGAACAAAGGCATTACTGTCCTTAGCCTCGCTCATGGCAACGGTTTATACGACGATGGCGATTTTCGTTTTTGTGGTTTTAGGTTTGATTCTAAATATGTATAAAATCAAAATTTGGGATTTTTTGAAATACATCAAAGAAGAACTACTTATCGTACTCGGTACGTCGAGTTCAGAAGCAGCCCTACCCGCTTTGATGGAAAAATTGGAACGCATGGGTTGTTCAAAACCCGTCGTCGGTCTCGTTGTTCCTGCGGGCTATTCTTTCAATCTCGATGGCACAACGATATACCTCTCCATGGCAACCATTTTTTTGGCGCAAGCCTACGGCGTTCATTTGAGTTGGGAACAAATTCTAACCATTATCGGCATTTTGATGGTCACTTCAAAAGGTGCGGCGGGTGTGACAGGTAGTGGTTTCGTCGTTTTAGCTTCGACATTACAAGCTGTACACGTCATTCCGTTAGAAGGTTTGGCGTTATTGCTCGGTGTTGACCGTTTTATGTCGGAAGCACGAGCGATTACAAATTTCATCGGCAATGGTGTCGCAACTGTTTGGTTGTCCAATAATGAAAAGGAGTTTGACCGTCAAAAAATGGTAAAAGCGTTTTTTGAGGAGGAAGAGGAGGAGTTTTATAATGCTTAAAAGCAAACATGAAACATCCCGAATTTTGTAACATTTAATTTAAAAGGTAAGACCCAGTAATTCCGAAGGAATTGGGATATTTGACGCTTTTCAAGTGATAATTTATTTTGTTAGAAAATTCGGGATGTCTCATGTTGGTTTTATAAAATCCCCCCCTCAGTATGCGCTATATTTTTTCGAACAAAACGTCCATTTTCAATTGATTTTGCACCGTCGAAAGGTAATGTCCGTTTTCTTTTACGCCAAAAGTGGTCAGCATAGTGATAAAAACGGTCTTCTTAGTCCCTGTTTTTGCTAAAAAAATGCGCCGTTTAAGATTCAATTCTTCGGCATAAGATTTCTCAATCGTAAATTCAGTGAGTGAAAATTTCATTTCACAAAGATTGATGCTCATATCCTGACGGTCAATGAGCAAATCTATTTGCGTACCTTTTTCTGTTGCGTCTTTCGGCACATATCGCCAAGCAGATTGCTCGGTATAAACGCCCGAAATACCCAACGCCTTTTTGATTTGAGGTATATGTTTCAACGCTATATTCTCGAAAGCTAAACCACTCCAACTTTTCCATGAAGAACCAACAACTTTACTTTGCCAAGTTCCCGCCCCAAAAGCTCTACTGCCTTCTATAAATTTTATATAAAACAATGAATATTCATCACTCAATTTATAAATATTGTCTCGGCTTGTTTTATTAAAGGGGCTGCTTTCTGAGATAAAACCCGACTCCAAGAGTTCGTCAATCAATTTTGTCAGCGTTCCTCCCGAACTTAATGGACAAGCTTCGAGAATTTCATTACGGGTCATACCACTTGGTTTGTTCGCCAAAGCTTTGACAATACACTCATGCTTTTCAGAATTCCTAAAAAGAGCTGCATATAAGTTTTTAAATTCATCACTCAATAAACCGTCATTCGTGAAACACATTCTATCAATTGCTTGTGTCACACTTTCGCCACGTCTAACATCTTTGAGATAATGCGGAATACCGCCAGTTGTCATATATAGTT
>JAYTMI010000480.1:0-4384 GCA_043728625.1 Saprospiraceae bacterium
TTGTTTTGTCCTTTATTGGCAAATCTCTGGCTTTTATTGTTAGATTTTTTCCATTCATTATGTATTACAGTATTCAGTTGTCACAACGGAAAATGGAAAATGACACCCCTCAGTAAATTTCACTTTATAACTTTTATTTTTCCCTTTAAAAGTATAAATTTGTAGAAAATATAGAAAATTATGAGTCAATCTATTGCTATACCTACCCCAAGAACCAGTCAACCAATAACAAAATGAGCCATCATCCGAACAAACATATTCCTTATTGCCTCAATTGCCACTATCCTTTGGCGGAAATGGATAATTTTTGCCCCAATTGTGGTCAAAAACCAACCTATACTTAGTTTTCTTTTATTTTAAATTTATGAATTTATGACAGATACGATATCACCCCCTCAGTATAACGAAAAAAATACAAGACATTTTGAGACTATTATTGGTCTTGAAGTTCATGTGCAATTGGCGACGACTTCAAAGGCTTTTTGCGCCGATGGCGTTCAATTTGGCTCTGACCCGAATACGCATACTTCTGTCATTTCGTTGGCACATCCTGGTACTTTGCCGCGAGCCAATCGTCGGCAAATTGAGTTTGCGACCCGTTTAGGTGTCGCTTTGGGCTGCAAAATCAGTGAGAAATCATATTTTGATAGAAAGAATTATTTCTATGCCGACCTTCCGAAAGGCTATCAGATAACGCAAGACCGTGTTCCGATTTGCGTCGGTGGCGCACTCGACATTACGTTTGTTGAGCCAAAAACGCAGAAATCAAGGACAAAAACCATCGAAATCCATCATATTCACATGGAGGAAGACGCAGGTAAATCTATTCACGATCAAGACCCCTCAGTAACTTTCATTGATTTGAACCGCGCAGGCACACCGCTTTTGGAAATTGTGACGGAACCCGATTTTCGGAGTGGTGCAGAAGTAGATGCATTTATGACCGCCATGCGTCACCTCGTTCGTTGGTTGGGCGTTTCAGATGGCAACATGGAAGAAGGTTCGATGCGTTGCGATGTCAATATTTCGATTCGACCCGAAGGAACGACAGAATTTATGACCCGTTGTGAAGTAAAAAACGTCAATTCGATGCGTTTTGCCCGCGAAGCGATTAAATATGAAACCATACGACAAATTGGTATCGTTAAAAAAGGGGGTCAAGTCGAGCAAAATACACTCAATTTTGACCCTGTGACTGGCAAAACATCACCTTTGCGGAGCAAAGAAAATGCACATGATTATCGCTATTTTCCTGACCCAGATTTACCGCCCGTGGTGATTACGGCTTCTTTTTTAGAAAAAATAAAATCAGAATTACCCACATTGCCTTGGGAAGCAAGGCGTGAGTTGATAGAAAAATATGGCTTGCCCGCATACGATGTGAATTTTTTGACAGAAGAAATAAGCGTTTTTAACTATGCCCAAACGTTTTTATCGGCAGTTGCACCCCCTCAGTATAAAGCCGTTTCAAACCTCATTATCAATAAAATTTTGCCTTCGGCAAATGAATTAAAAATCGAGTTAGCGGTTTACCCTTTGACAGTCAATCAATTGTCTGAATTTTTAAGTTTGATTGAGAGTGGTAAAGTGTCCAATTCTTCAGCGTATCAGACGTTATTTCCAGCACTTTTGGATACGCCTTTAGCATCTGCAAATGAATTAGCCGAAAAACTGAATTTATCTCAAAATTCGGATTCAGACTTTTTAGAAAAAATAGTGAAAGATGTGTTAGAAAAAAATCCTCAGAAGGTTGCTGAATATCAAAAAGGTAAAAAAGGTTTGCTCGGTTTTTTCATGGGCGAAGTGATGAAGGCTTCAAAAGGTAACGCTGAACCTAAAATGACGAATGCTTTGGTGTTGAAAGAATTAGAAAAATGATTGTGAAATAGACTTAGAAAAAATATATTTAGGTGTAGAATTTGTTTAAAAATGCTAATTTTGTCAAAAAACAAAGTTTATGCACAGCGAAAACGGACAGACGAATCAAACAATACAAGAAGTGACCGAGATGCTCGGCATTTCAAAGTCACTTATCCGTTTTTGGGAAGAAGAATTTGACTTGCCACGTTTTGAAAATGGGGCATTGAGCCGCTTAGAAATTGAGCAAATAAAGGTAATAAATCACTTGATAAAAGAAAGAGAAATGCCTTTGGACGATGCCAAACGTGCTTTTTCTTTCGAGCGAGAACGATTAAAACGCAAGCATAAAACATTGAATCGGCTCATCGAAATACGACAATCACTTTTGGATTTTAAAAATAAAATAATGGAAACATGAGACATCTCGAATTTTCTAACAAAATAAATTATCACTTAAAAAGCGTCAAATATCCCAATTCCGAAGGAATTACTGGGTCTTACCTTTTAAATTAAATGTTACAAAATTCGGGATGTTTCATGTTGTTTTAGTTCTCACGCTTCATCAAATCATTGGCAAAGCAGCGCATGTAATTTTTCTTTTCTATACTGAGGGGGGTGTTATCGAGATGTTCAAAGGCTTTTTTAAGGTAGTTTTCCATTTCTAATTCTGCAAATTGACGTGCACCTGTGGCTTCAAAGATGCTTTTTACAGTTTCTATTTTTACGGCTTCGTCAACGTTTGTAGTCATCATAAAATCTTGTAAATCAATCTTTTGTGCAGGATTTGCCAATTCTAAGGCTTTGAGAACAAGCAATGTTTTTTTGTTTTGGACAATGTCACCGCCTACTTTTTTACCAAATTTCAACGGGTCGCCAAACGAATCGAGTATATCATCTTGGATTTGAAAAGCGATACCGATGTTGCGTCCAAATTCATAGAGAGATTCAGCATCCCTCTCAGTCGCACCGCCGATAAGCGCGCCCATTTGGAAAGCCGCCGCAATGAGTAGCGATGTTTTGAACTCAATCATACGAATGTATTGCGGAATGGTCACATCTTCGCGGATCTCAAAATTCATATCCATTTGCTGCCCTTCGCAAACTTCAGTCGCCATTTTGTTGAAAATATGGACCAACTGTATCTGTTTTTGAGCATCTACCCCCTCAGTATTCATCAAAAAACGGTATGCCCAAATGAGCATCACATCGCCTGAAAGAATGCCTGAGTTAACACTGTACTTTATATGTACTGTCGTTTGCCCACGACGCAAAGGGGCGGCATCCATAATATCATCGTGCAACAATGAAAAGTTGTGAAAAACCTCTACCGCCATCGCTATAGGCATTGCTTTCACAATATTATCGGAAAACAACTCACAACCCATCAATGCCAACAAAGGGCGCAACCTTTTACCACCAATGCTAAGAATGTAGTTAACAGGCTCATAGAGTTCCTTGGGTTGCTGTGAAAATGTATGCTCAACGAGGAATTTTTGAAAAAGAATTTGATATTCAGGAATCGGGTGCATTAATATTTTTTTTTGAGATTTATTGTTCTTCAAAATAAAACCAATAAATCGTTACTTATAAATCAATTAGATGTCACAAATTACTATTTTGGGCAAATATAAATCGGCAAATAATTTTTTTATTGGTGTGTGAACAAAAATAGGCATCAATTTTGATATTTAATTTTTTAATAAGTAAAAAATTACTCAATTTTGGGATGAATTTTGCAATGATAAGTCAACTATTAATTCTAAAGTCCAAAATTTTTTAGTGTAAATCTTCACTTAACAATTATAACCTATGCAACGATTTTCAAAACCCGTAGATATTTTACTCGTCGAAGACAACCCAGGCGATGTTCGGTTAACGCAAGAAGCGTTCCGTGAAGCGCGCACGCCCATAAAAATCAATGTGGCAATGGATGGTGAAGAGGCAATTGCCTATTTACGCCGTCAACCGCCATTTCAAAACGCAACACGACCTGATTTGATTCTGTTGGATTTGAATATTCCAAAAAAAGATGGGCGCGAAGTTTTAGCCGAAATTAAAGCAGATCCGTTTTTACACGATATTCCTGTGGTCGTTTTAACAACTTCAAATGCCGATCAAGATATTCAAAAAACGTATAACCTTGAAGTCAATGCCTATATTAATAAGCCTGTTGATTTCGACCGCTTTTTTGATATTGTACAAAAAATTGAAGACTTTTGGTTGATGACTGCCACTTTACCCTCGTCTTTGACATAAGATTTGCACATTTAAGAAATTTTATACATTCGAGCGATGATTAGTTATATTTTGCGTTCATAAGTATCGGATATTTTAAAATATCCGATGCGTGGTAATATATAAATCAAGGTACGTTGACAGAGAATATCCTAAGTATTTGATTTTCAATCAATTATTTCATATCCCCCCCTTTTTGAACATCTTATTATAAGCCACCTACCTCCTGGCAAGCACAGTTGAACATACACACATAGAGAAAACTTAATTATTAACAAGGTAAACGACT
>JAYTMI010000481.1:0-2269 GCA_043728625.1 Saprospiraceae bacterium
GATGCAACCGACGGTGCAAAAATCGCTTATATCGTTGAGCGATATAGGATTACGCATATCTATCATTTAGCAGCCATAATGTCTGGTAAAAGCGAATTGAACCCCTTGGAAACGTGGAATGTCAACATGGACGGCTTGTTTAATGTCCTTGAAGCCGCGCGACACCACAAAGTAAAAAAAGTCTTTTTCCCTTCAACAATAGCCGTTTTTGGTTCAAACACACCGCGTATCAACACACCGCAAGATACGATTCGGACACCCGAAACCGTCTATGGTATGTCAAAAGTGGCAGGCGAAAACTGGTGCAGTTATTACAATAAAAGATATGGCATTGATGTACGAGGTATTCGTTTTGCAGGCATCATCGGTCACCAATCCTCGACAAGTGGCAATACGACGGATTATGCCATTGATATTTTTCACAAAGCCCTTAATAATGAACCATTTGATTGTTATTTGAAAGCTAAAACCCGCTTGCCTATGATTTATATGAACGATGCCATTCGTGCCATCATGGAACTGATGGAAGCACCTACTTCAAAAATAACGATTCGCAGTAGTTACAATGTTTCAGGCATAAGTTGTTCGCCAATAGATATTTATGAAGAAATAAAAAAACATATACCTGATTTTAAAATGAATTGCCAACCCGATTTTAGACAAAAAATTGCAGATACTTTTCCCGAAAGTGTGGACGATTCAATCGCTCGAGCGGATTGGAAATGGACCCCTCAGTATGATTTGCCTAAAATTGTGGAAACGATGATTGGGCATTTGAAAAATGAATAAAATGCTTCTAAATGTTAAATTAAAGTAAGTTACTTGCAGATGGAAAATAATGCATTAGCTTTGCATTAAATTAACTTAATTTCCCATTTATATCAAATCTTATAATGCATGAAACGATTGATTAACCTCTTTTTGATGATCCTTTCTCCTCTTTTTATGCAAAGCCAAAGCATTGAAAGACAAGTAACTGCTTCAGCGGGTAATTATATTCAAAATCCAATAGGTTCACTTACTTATACTGTTGGTGAACCCATCATTGTTTTGGGAACGGACGGTACAAAGTCTTTATTACAGGGATTTCAACAACCGACTTACTCGACAACAACGTCTATCTTTCAAAATGATTCAGAGGAAGGCTGTAAATTTGCCTTTTATCCCAATCCCATAGCGCAAATTGTTAACGTCGAAACGGCTCTTCAAGATGAGGCCTTTGAGGTATTTGATGCAAATGGCAAAAGTTATGGGCATTTCAAAATGTCTAACAGTGTGTTAAATGTTTCAGCTTTAGCAACAGGCATCTATTTTATTAAGGTTAACTGTAATGCTCAAAAGGCTCAATATTATAAGTTTATAAAACTTTAACAACCATTCTGGCTGTTATAAAATCCGAATTTCAAATGAAAAATGTACTCATCCTATTTGCTCTTTTTATTTTTTCAAATACAACCTTTGCTCAAAGTTTGGAACGAGAAGTTATCTCGGCTTCTGGAGATTATGTCCAAATTGCACAAAGTTCTTTAAGCTATACAGTTGCCGAATCGGTCACTATTTTGGGTAACGATGGCGTAAATTTTCTGATACAAGGCTTTCAACAACCCACTTTTAATCCGATCATTCCAGTAGAATTAGGTGATTTTATTGCTAAAAAACAGGATAATTTCGTCAAACTCGATTGGATTACTTTTTCTGAGCGCAACAGCCTTCGGTTTGATATTGAAAAAAGTGGCGATGCCAAAGCTTTTTCAAAAATAGGTGATGTCAAAGCTTTAGGAGAGAGTGCTGTTCGCCATGATTACGATTTTTGGGATAAATACCCCTTTACAGGTGTTAATTATTACCGTTTACGACAAGTCGATTTTGGTGGACAGGAACAAATTTCAAAAACAATCGCTGTCTTTTTTGATAAAAGTAGCCAAAACAAAAATGGTGCGCGGGTCTTTCCTTCGGTCGTCCATGATGAAGTGACAATTGAATCTCAATTCACGCTTGACGCTCAATTGACTATTACAAATATACTCGGAATGCCTATCAGATATTTGACTATTCCTAAATCGGAAAATCCCTATCAGCAAACATACTTGCTAAAAGGCTTACCCATTGGTACTTACTTTTTCGTTTTCAAAACGGCTGATGCGCATATCGTTCAAAAAATCATAAAACAATAAATCTTATTTTTTTTCATCAACTAAATAATGTTATCATGACGTTTCAAACTTCTTTTCGCCCATGTGTTATTGTGTTTTTTACAATAGCCACCTTT
>JAYTMI010000482.1:0-6993 GCA_043728625.1 Saprospiraceae bacterium
TGAGGGGGGTAAATGATTGATTTTCAACAAATAGCAACGTTGCGAAGGTTCGAACCTTCGCAACGTTTTCCCGATTATTTCAACTCAACTACTTATCAACCTATCTGGCTCTTGTTCTTCCAAACCTAATTCATAATCCAAATACTGTCCAAGTGCAGTATGAAATTCATTTGGAACGCTTTCGCTTAGGAAATTTTTGATTTCAACAACAATTTTCTCATTCTCTTTTTCCGCAGCAATCAATTTTTCTGCCCCAAGGTCAATCGGAAAATTAACGCCCTCCATTTTTAGGATATAAGGGTCGTGTGTAATTGTCCAACCTTCTTTTTCTAACGCTCTTCGTACTTGTTGGTGATATTTGTCTTTTGCAGCCATCGTTGTTTTTTATGACAAAAATAAGTTTTTTTTAGCTGTTTTACATAATATTTAATTCAAAGTTCTCTACCGACTCTTAATCAACGCCAACAAATCATCTGCCGACAACCTTGCACTCACATCGGCACCCGTCAGCAACGAGTCCGCTAAATCTCGTTTTTGTTCGTGTAGTTTCAAAATTTTCTCCTCAATCGTCCCCTCAGTAACAAGGCGATAAACGGTGACAGGTTTTTCCTGCCCGATGCGGTGCGCGCGGTCAGTCGCTTGGTCTTCAACGGCAGGATTCCACCACGGGTCCATGTGAATCACATAATCGGCAGCCGTCAGGTTCAGTCCTACCCCACCCGCTTTGAGGCTGATGAGGAACAAATCGCCTTCGCCACGCTGAAAGGCTTCGATGCGCTCTTGCCGCTTGTTGAGTGGTGTTGAGCCGTCGAGATACTGATATTTGATATTTTTCTTCTTTAAATAGGTTTCTAAAATACCCAGATGCCCGACGAATTGACTGAAAACCAATGCTTTATGTCCATTATCCAACAATTCCTCTACTACTTCACCGAACAGGCGCAGTTTTGAACTTTCCACAAAATCCGCATTTTCATCAACCAATCGTGGATGACAAGCAGCACGGCGCAAACGCATGATTTCAGCCAAAATCTGCAAGTGTTTTTGTCCGCCGCCGACCCCCTCAGTATCGCGCTCCAAACTCGCAAGTGCTTTGCGGCGCAAGGCTTCATAAAACGCACGTTCTTCGGGCGACAATTCGACGGTTAATTGAATTTCTGTTTTAGGCGGCAACTCCTTCAAAACCTCGTCTTTGCGGCGGCGCAACATAAACGGTTGCACCAAACGACGCAACTGGTCACGACGATTTTCGTCTCTATATTTTTCAATTGGTGCCGCAAACTTCTCTGTAAAACGCTCTATACTTCCAAATAAACCTGGATTTATGAACTGAAACAAGTTCCACAACTCGCCCAAATGGTTTTCCAAAGGCGTGCCTGTGGTCAATATTTTGAAATCGCCTTGCAACTGCATCGCCGTTTCAGAGCGTTTGGTTGCGCGGTTTTTGATGGCTTGCGCCTCATCCAGAATGATGGTTGTAAACTTTTTATTGGTAAAACGTTCCGCTTCACGGGTCAGTAAATCGTAGGTTGTGATGACAATATCTCTTGCACCCGCTTGGTCAATCATTGCTTCTCTATCGCCTTCACCAAACAAAATAGCGTTCAAAGTTGGGGTAAACTTGCCAATTTCGACTACCCAGTTGCGACAAACAGACGCAGGAGCAACAACTAAAGTCGGTCCTTTGTCACCTCTATCCAAGACCAAAGCCAAGGCTTGCACCGTCTTCCCCAAACCCATATCGTCCGCCAAACACGCCCCAACGCCCCACATTGCCAAACGGCTCAACCATTGAAAACCTTCAATTTGATATTCCCGAAGGGTCGCATTGAAATTTTCAGGCACATTGAACTTCGTTTTGAACGCTTTTTGTAGCAAATCGAGGTTCTTTTTGTATTTTTTATCAAAATCAAAGGCTTTCAGTTCATCTGTAAAAACCGACATCGCAGGAGCAGCCAAACGATGTAACTGCATGGATCCATCCTTTTGTGGATTCATCAAGCCATTAATTTCCTGCAAACGCTTGCGAAATTCGTTGGTCAAAGCCAAAAACTTACCAGGTGACAGTTCTATAAATTGACTTTTTGACTCACTCAAACGCAGTAAGTCTTGCATACTCAGCACCATCTTTTCATCTATCCGCAACTCTCCGTTTACCTCAAACCAGTCGTTTTTCTCCTTGATATTCATCGAAAACTGGTCAAAACCCGCAATTTTTGTTATCCGAAATTTCTCACCTTTGGGCCATTCTAAGATAATTTTTTCTTCCGTCACCAACGGTTGTAATTCCAACAAAAACTCCAAACATTGCTCTGCATCTTCCAATTGCCACGTATCATGTTCGGGTTTTACCCCCCTCAGTATTTGCAGCGTTTCGAGCAAATCATCGGCATTTTTTTTCTCTTTTTTCAAATCCCGCTTAGTCTGCACCCTTGCACCGTTCACATCCGAAATGACCAAAGATTCACCAACACCGGGCTTAAAATAAGGTGGATTTTCAGCAAATGGCTTTGCATAAAACTCAACATGAAAGCCATCACCCACTGGCAACAGATGCACACACGTCCGCAAATCGGGCTTGACAACAGGCAGATTATCCGTTGTTTCAAAAGCCGATTGCACCGTCACGAGGTTCGACAAACCCTCAATCACTTTTTGCAGCCGTTCACGCCCTTTGGCAGGCACAATCAACTTGTTACCATTCATCGCCCTTGCGATTTGAGCATGGCTTTCAGTAATTTTCAATAACTTATAACGTGTCGGCGATTCCTTGACAACAGACCACCCTGCACCGTCAATTTTTTGAGAAAACGATAATTCATAGCCTTCTTTCACCTCTTTTGCCCTCAAAATAGGCTTATCTTCAATGAATTGAACGGCAATTTGAGGCGACCGATAAAGAAACAAAAGCGGATGTCCGACCAATTCTGGAATGGCTTTATCGGTGTCAATCGCATATTCGTTGCCACCACTCCAACCATAATATTGCTTGATGCTGCGGCTGATGCGACGATCCTGATCGGTCATGCTGTTAAGTTCAGCGCGCATCAAACGATGCAAAGCAACATTTCGCCCTGCTGACCAACCTGTTTTGCCAAACACCTGTTCTTTGGGCTGTATCTGTAAATTTTCAAAATCAACAAGCCAGACGAGACGAGAATCATTTTCCTTCGCTAAGGCTTTGGCGGCAGGTCCAGAAGTCATACCCAACAAAGCATTCAGGGCAGATTCCCACTCCTCAACGTGTGGAACAAGGTCAACAAGGGGTGAAATATCGCCTAAATTGATGTTTTTACTGAGGGGTTTACTTTTCAAAATATCCAACTCAATTTGCCATTTTTCGACCGTTGGTTCTATCCGATTGAGCATTGACAATACCTCAAAAGCCAACCAATTGTATTCATTTTTGACGAGTCGGTCAGCCATTGTCTTTACCGTTGTCATGGGCAACATCTTTTCGTCCACCCAAAACATGGTCAAATAAATAAAAAAACGGTTCATTTCCGACGTCGGCATCATGTTTTGAAGTATCCGTTTTGCCGCATTTTTTTCATTTTTCAAAAGACTTAGAACAGCCATGAGGGCATCATAAACTTGATTATACGCCCCATTGTACTTGTTTAATTGCTTGTAATGTGCTTCAATTTTGGCATAAAATGCCGAATCCTGTGTTTTTAGCTGCGCTAAGATTTGAAAAACAGCAGCTAAGTTCATCAAGAACTCTTTTGGATTTTTTGAATTTTTACGCAGTGCTTTTAGACCTGTATTAAAAATATCAACCGCTTCCTCTGCCGACCCCCTCAGTAAAGTTTGCCAACCTAAAATAATGGCTGAATTAAGGTCATCAAAATGCCTTGA
Source organism: Saprospiraceae bacterium (assembly GCA_043728625.1). Taxonomy (GTDB): domain Bacteria; phylum Bacteroidota; class Bacteroidia; order Chitinophagales; family Saprospiraceae; genus JAAFJT01. The sequence continues at coordinate 3,859 of JAYTMI010000482.1, forward strand.
CAATGTGCCCACTAAGCTCCAATCACCTTTGAACATAGCAATCTGTGCCGCCAAACGTGCCGAATTTGAACGGTCAGCTTCTGGCAGTTTGTCCAAGTTTTCAATTACATAATCGTAATATCCATCGGTTACAGACAGCCCAAAAGTTGTCATAACAAGTTGTTCACTCAATAAAAAACTACGAATAGGTACAGGTATTTTATCTATATTCTCCAAATTGAAAGCAGAAGGCAGAAAATGCTGCAACAATTCTTTTTGCGAATATTTTGTTAAACTACCACTATTCTGAACCGTCATAAAATAATTGCTCCTAAACTCGTCTATATTGCCCAAATAATAAGCAAAACGCACCTCTCTGAAATAGCGTTCCGAAGGCTCAAAGTCTCGATAACGGACTGCGGACGGCTCCATCAAACGACGAATACGCGGCACAAGCACCCGAAAATCTCTATCTTTTTCAAATTCCAATTCAAGTAAATAATCTGCAAAATCGGGCTTGATACGGTATTGCCCAGTTGGTAAATAGAGCAAAAAAGCCGCTTGATTGAGCTCTAACAACCAAATTTTAGCCCAACTGGCAGTCAATCCCTTGCCCATGTGTTGAAAACTGGAATTAAAAATTTCAATCAGTTTTGTCATCGAAAACGGCTCATAGACGAGGGCAGCAATTTTTATCGTTCGTTGCTCACTTTCTGGTAGGATCTTGTAGGCGGCATAAAGCCCGCTTGGGGAATAATCTTTATTCACGTTATTATCATTTTTTGTTCTATAAACACCGTCTGCACCTTGTTCAAGGGTTTCAGCACGCTGCGACAGCACTTCTGAAAATTGTTTTCTCAATTCAAAAAGGAGGGCAGTGGCGTGTTTACACAAACCATTTTCGTAGGAACAAGTGCAGTTAGATTTTGTAATTTCTTTGTCTTTGAACGCCACACGTACAGCATATTCGTCATTCGTTCCTTCGACATAAGCCGTCCAAGCACCTTCATTTGTTTGCGTCAAATCATACACCCGCTTCAACTTAAACAAGCGCTCGCCCTCCGCAAGAACCGTTCTATCGCCGATTTTGTCGAAATTATGGACTGTTATAACCATTTTTTCAAATTTAAGGGGCGAATTTACGCATTTTCCATGAGGTAGCTTCCCTTTATTTGCCTATTTTATTAAATATAACCGTTTATGGAGTTGTAGATTTTAATCAAATGAAAATCAATCGTTTAGGTTTGCTCAAATCCCACCCCTCAGTATAAAACACAAAAATTATAGGAAAAGAAATTATTTGTTTAACAATCAAATAAAATTTAACTTTGTTAAAAATAAGAAATATGGAGACATTACAAATACAATACGGCGTGCAGGGAAATGGTATGACTTTCACTTTGGGGTGGTCTGGTTATAGATTGGTCAAGGAGTTGTTTCCAAATGCTCAACCTGCCAAACGGATTTTCGTTGAGTACGATATGAAAACGGATTTTGAGCATAATCATGCCCATTTAGAAAAATATGTTTTCCCCGCTTTGTTGGGTTTTCCTAATGAAACGGAGCTAAAAAAGATTAAAACTATCGAGTTTGTGAAAACGCCAGGGTTTATCGTCACCCACACAATCAAGCAAAACTATGAGCAAGAAATTCAACTTATACCTGGGTAAAGCGGGTCAATTAGTCACAATGTCGGAGTTTTTAGCGAGGGGTTGGAATGTTGCAACTCCCGAAGTTGATGTCGGAGATGATTTATTCGTAGTAGAATATAAAAAGGGGCTTTTTCTACGAGTTCAAGTTAAAACAGCACAAGCGGTTGAGCGACAAGACAGTTATAGTGTCCAATTCAACGTACCAATCCAACAATTAGAGGAAGCTATTTCTCCTGAAATTTATTACATTTTTCTGGTTCGAAGACAAAGCAAGTGGTCTGATTTGTTCGTCATTCCGCGAGAAAAATTATTAGAATTGTTTCGTGAACATCAAATCGGCACAATCGTCGAAAACAATCTTATGCTTTATCTGTCTTTCAAAAAGCCGATTGTAACTTGTTCTAAGGTTAATTTTACACCATTTATGGATAATTTTGAAGATTTTCCGATTATTGAGCATTAAGAAGACCACTGATTGGGCTGATTCGACAGGTCTCCACTGATTTTTCCTTTTGTCATCCTGTAAGTAACAAAAACAAAAAATCAGTGAAAACCAGTCGAATCAGTTTAATCTGTGGTCAAAAAAAAATCAATCATCATCCCTACCATTTAACCAAACAAAAGCCGCACGGACAGGCGGCGGCATCTCCGAATCCATACCTTTTATCGCTTTCCAAAGCACTTCATTAAAGACTCGTTCTGGCACAGCATCCAATTCAGCTAAGTTAAAAAATGATGATTGACGCGACAATTCATTGTCCGCCACATTGCGCTCGTTGATGTCAATACCCGCCGACAAGGCTTTGAAAGGCGTAAAATCAGGTTTTTCTGTAAAACAACGATACATCGGCATTGCCGCCGCATCGTATTGACTCATAGGCGGCACACCCAAAATCAATTCCATCGTCCGCAACACCGAACTTGTGGAATACATAGTGTGATCAACGAAATTTCGACGGATATAAGGACTCACAACGTAAGCTGTTGAGCGATGGGCATCAACGTGGTCTGCACCATTTTGAGCATCGTCTTCAAGGATAAAAACAGCCGATTCGTGCCAAATAGACGATTGCGACAAATGCTCTATAAAACGCCCTACGGCTAAATCATTATCTGCCACAGCTGCATTGGGTGAATACGCCCCTTTTGCCATACCCGAAGTGTGGTCAGTGCCAAAACGAATCGTCGAAAAACGTGGTAACTGATTGATTGTCAATAGTGAATCAAAGTCATGTTCCCAAACGCTTTCTCTGCTTATGTCTTGTATTTTCAAATCCCAGCTTGAATAATTAGGGCAAATATGACCGTTTAATGTCTTGTAGTTCGCCTTATAATTGTCCGCAAATTCGCCATAAGTACGGTACGAAACACCTGCTCGTTGGCAAGCATCCCATATAAATCCGCCCTTCGGAAAAGCAATACGACGCGAGCCTTCAAAGTCATAATTGCCACCCCGACCACCGTATCTTGTGGGCCAAGTCTTTTCCACAAAATCGTTGGCATA